>JAJFTU010000472.1 GCA_021372775.1 bacterium
GGCCGGCCCGACGCCGGTCTCCGCGCTGATCCACGCCGCGACGATGGTCACCGCCGGCGTCTACATGCTCGCGCGGATGTCGGCTCTCTTCTGGCACGCCCCGGCGGCGATGCTGGTCGTGGCGATCGTCGGCTGCGCGACCGCCGTCTTCGCCGGCTCGATGGGCATGGCGCAGTACGACATCAAGAAGGTGCTCGCCTACTCGACGGTCTCGCAGCTCGGCTACATGTTCCTCGGGATCGGCGTCGGCGCGTACGGCGCGGCGGTCTTCCACCTCGCCACGCACGCCTTCTTCAAGGCCTGCCTCTTCCTCGGCGCCGGCGCGGTGATCCTGCAGTGCGGCCACACCAACGACATGCGGCACTACGGCGGCCTCTGGAAGCGGATGCCGACGACGGCGAGGACGTTCCTGATCGCCACGCTGGCCCTCGCCGGGCTGCCGCCGCTGTCGGGCTTCATGTCGAAGGACGAGATCCTCGCCAAGTCGCTGCTCTCGACCCACGGGAGCTGGATCCTCTGGGCGCTCGGCACGGCCGGCGCGTTGATGACGTCGTTCTACATGTTCCGCGCCGTCTACATGACGTTCTTCGGCGAAAACCGCACCCCGGCCCCGGTCGTGGTCAAGGAAGCGCCGAAGGTCATGACGAACGTGCTCGCGGTCCTCGCCGCCGGCGCGGTCGTGGTCGGCTTCGTCGGCATGCCGGGCGGCTTCACGAAGGTCCTCGGCGTCGAGAGCGACCTGAACTGGTTCGCGGCGAAGCTGAAGCCGGTGGTGATGGCGCGCGGCGTCGTCGCCGCGCGGGCCGGGCACGGCGAAGGCGCCGAGGCGGCGGAGAGCGCCGCGGCGGCGGCCGAGACGCCCGCGCCCGCGGCGGCCGAAGCGCCCGCGGCGGCGGCGATCCCCGCGCCGGCGAACGTCGTCCGCGAAGGGGCGAGCCACCCGTCGTATCTCGGCGAGCTCGGCCTCTTCGTCCTCGCGATCGTCGTCTGCGGCGCCGGGTTCCTCGTCGCGCGGGCCAACTTCTCCGGCGACGCGTCGAAGGCGGCGGCGTGGGGCGAGCGGCTGGCGTTCCCGCGGCGCGTCCTGCACCGCAAGTGGTTCGTGGACGAGTTCTACCAGGCGGCGCTTCTCGGACCGTTCATGGCGGCTTGCCGCGGCTTCCACGCCGTGGACCGCTGGGTCGTGGACGGCGCGGTCAACGGGACCGGCCGGGCGACGCTTCTGGTTTCGCACATCAAGGCGGCGTTCGACCGCTGGGTCGTGGACTCGGCGGTGAACGGCGTCGGCTGGTTGGTCGGGCTGGGCGGCAAGGCGCTGCGCCGGCTGCAGAGTGGTTTCGTGCAGTCCTACGCGGCGGCGATGGTGCTTGGCGCCTTCGCCCTTTTGGCCGCCTACGTGCTGCTCGCCCGCTGACCTCGGGCGCGCGGAAGGGGTCATGCCGGACATGATGCCGATTCTTTCCTCCATCGTTTTCCTGCCGCTGGCGGCGGCCCTGGCGATCGTCTTCTTCGTGCCGAAGAAGAACGAGAAGGCGATCTGCCACATCGCGACCTGGAGCTCGCTCCTCGTCTTCTTCGTCTCGCTGATTCCCGTGCTGCAGTACGACCGGGGGAACGGCGGCTTCCAGTTCGTCGAGGCGGCGAAGTGGATCCCGACCCTCGGCGTCCAGTACAAGCTGGGCGTGGACGGCGTGTCGCTGCTGCTGGTGGTCCTGACGACCCTGCTCAGCTTCATCTCGATCCTGAGCAGCTGGACGGCGATCAAGGAGCGGGTGAAGGAGTACTACGTCTTCTTCCTGCTCCTCGAAGTCGGGATGCTGGGCGTCTTCTGCTCGCTCGACCTCTTCCTCTTCTACATCTTCTGGGAAGTGATGCTGGTGCCGATGTACTTCATCATCGGCATCTGGGGCGGGCCGCGGAAGCTCTACGCCGCGATCAAGTTCTTCCTCTACACCTTGTTCGGCTCGGTGCTGATGCTGCTCGGCATCATCGCCCTCTACTTCAAGGCCGGCGAGGCGCTGGGGACGCGGACCTTCGACATGGTCGAGCTGCTGAAGCTCGGGCCGTCGACCGCCGTCTGGGGCGCGGGGATCTGGGTCTTCCTCGCCTTCTTCCTCGGCTTCGCGATCAAGGTCCCGATGTTCCCGTTCCACACCTGGCTCCCCGACGCCCACGTCGAGGCCCCGACCGCCGGTTCGGTGATCCTGGCCGGCGTCCTGCTGAAGATGGGCACCTACGGCTTCTACCGCTTCAGCCTGCCGATCTTCCCCAAGCAGACCGCCGACTGCCTGCCGTGGCTCCTCTCGCTCTGCGTGATCGGGATCATCTACGGCGCGATGGTCGCCCTCGCCCAGAAGGACTGGAAGAAGCTCGTCGCCTACTCGTCGGTGAGCCACCTCGGCATCACGATGATCGGGCTGTTCGCGCTCAATCCGACCGGCATCAAGGGCGGCGTGCTGCAGATGCTGAACCACGGCATCTCCACCGGCATGCTGTTCTTGATCGTCGGCATCGTCTACGAGCGCCGGCACACGCGCGAGATCTCCGAGTACGGCGGGATCGCCAAGATCATGCCGATCTTCGCCATCTACTTCATGATCGCCATGCTCTCCTCCCTCGGCCTGCCGACCCTCAACGGGTTCATCGGCGAGGTGACGATCCTCTCCGGCCTGATGCAGTCGAGCGGCGCGGCCTTCTCCTTCTTCGGCTTCAGCCCGATCTGGTGGGTCGTGCTCGCCTCGACCGGCCTGATCCTCGGCGCCGCCTACCTCCTCTGGCTCTACCAGCGGACGATGTTCGGCCCGGTGACCAACCCGAAGAACGACAAGCTGCCCGACCTGAGCTGGCGCGAGAAGTGGACGCTGATCCCGCTGATCGTCCTCGCCGTCTGGATCGGCGTCTACCCGAAGCCGTTCTTCGACATCCTCGACGCTCCGGTGCAGCGGATGGTGAGCGAGCAGATCAACCCCGTGCTGCGCGCCGCCAAGGTCCCGATCGACCTGCCGCCCGAAGCGGCCGCGGCGACGCAGCCGGCGAATCCGGACGGCCAGGCGGCGCCGGCCGCTCAGCCGACGACCACCGTTCCGCAGCCGACGCCCGCGCCGCAACCGGCCGCGCAGCCCGCCGTTCAGCCCGCGCCGCAGCCCGCCGCGCATCCGGCGGTCGCCCCCGCGGCGGCGGCGCCCGCCGCGCACGCCGCGGCGCCCGCGGTCGGCGCGCCCGCGCCGGCCGGACGCTAGGAGCCCTCCCGTGAACCTCAACGGCGCCCAGTACTTGGCCGACCTGTTCTGGCTCCTGCCGGAACTGTGGCTGACGCTGGCCGGATTCGCGCTGCTGCTCGTCTCGCCGTTCGTGAAGAGCGAGGCCGGCCGGCGGGGGATGGCTTGGTCCTCCATCGCCGTCCAGATCGTCGCCCTGCTGCTGCTGATCCCGTACGGCCTGCGCGACGGCGTCTTCGGCGCCTCCGGCCCCGCTTCGCCCGGGGCTGTCTTCCATCTCTTCGGCGCGGACGCGTTCCCGCTCGTCGTCGTCGACGGCTTCTCGATCGTGCTCAAGGGGACGATCCTGATCGCCGGGATCCTCTCCACGCTGATGGGGATCCGCTTCCTCGAGATCGAGAAGCTCGGCCGCGGCGAGTTCCACGCCATGCTGCTCTTCGCGATCCTCGGCGCGATGTTCCTCGTCTCGGCGAGCGACTTCATCACGCTCTACGTCGGCCTCGAGACGATGAGCCTCTCGGTCTACCTCCTCGTGGGCTGGGCCAAGGAGCGGCGGAAGTCGAACGAGGCGGCGCTGAAGTACTTCCTGCTCGGCTCGCTCGCCTCCGGCATCCTGCTCTACGGGATGTCGCTGGTCTACGGGGCGACCCGCTCGACGAACTTCTTCGGCGTCGCGCAGGCGATCGCGAAGGCCGGCGCGCCCGGCCCGCTGCTCCTCGGCGGGACGCTGCTGATCGTCGTCGCCGTCGGCTTCAAGATGGCGGCGGCGCCGTTCCACATCTGGTCGCCGGACGCCTACGAGGGCGCGCCGACGCTGATCACGGCGTTCATGAGCACGGCGGTGAAGACGGCCGCGTTCGGGCTCGGCCTGCGGCTCTTCCTCGTCGCCTTCGGCTCCTCGGCGATCGCCAAGGAGTGGACGCTCTTCTTCGCCATCCTCTGCGCCCTGTCGATGACGGTCGGCAACGTCGTGGCCGTCTGGCAGGACAACATGAAGCGCCTTCTGGCCTACAGCTCGATCGCCCACGCCGGCTACGCGCTTCTCGGCCTGGTCGCGATCGGGGCCGCGCTCTCCGGGAACGTCCCGGCGGAGCGCCAGGCGGACGTCCTCCGCTGGGGCCAGCTCTCGGTCGTGCTCTACATGATCGCCTACACCGTCACGAACTGCGGCGCGTTCGCCCTCGTCGTGATGCTCCGCCGCAAGCAGATCGTCGGCGACCAGGTGGCCGACTTCGCCGGGATGGCCCGGCGAGCGCCGTGGCTCGCCGCGGCGATGACGATCTTCCTCCTCAGCCTCGGCGGCATCCCGGCGACGGCCGGCTTCGTCGGCAAGTGGTGGCTCTTCGCCGCGATCATCGACGCCGGCTACGGCTGGTTGGCGCTGATCGCCGCGCTGAACAGCGCCATTTCGCTCTTCTACTACCTGCGGGTCGTGGTGAAGATGTACATGACGCCGCCGGTCGAGGACGAGGCGCCGTACAACCTCAATCCCGCGCTCGCCGCGACGGTGGTGGTCGCCGTCGCCGCGGTCCTGGTGATCGGTCTCTTCCCGAACGGGGTCTTGGCCCTGATCGAGGGGGCGACCGTTCTCGCGCACTGACGCCGCGGGAAGCGCGACTGTTCGAAAGGGCCGGCCCGCGGGCCGGCCCTTTTTCGTGGCGCCGCGGACGACCCGACCCTATTTCTATCGGGGCAGGGTCGCGGTCGGCCGGGGCGGGGGGACGTCGGCCGTCGGCGCGGGGGAGAAAGGCGGACGGCCGTGAGCGTTGCACGGGCATGGGCGTCGCGGATCGCGCGGAAGGCGCTCGCCTTCCGGCGTTCCCTCGCGTCGCGCCGCGCCCGGGCGGCGGTGGCCGCGTTGTCGTTCTGCGCCGCGGCGGCGGCGCCCTGCGTCGCGGCGGGGAAGCCGGTCGTCGTCGGCGTCGAGGTGGACAACCCCCCGCTGGAGTATCTGGACGCGCAGGGAAAGCCGGCGGGCTACGGCGTGGACGTCGCGCGGGCCGCGGCGGCGGCGATGCAGATGGACGTCGAGTTTCGGCCGGGACAGTGGGCCGATCTGCGGGAGCGGCTGAACAGCGGCGAGATCGACGCGCTGGTGGGGATGTACGACGCCCCGGAACGGCGGCGCGACGTGGAGTTCAGCCTTCCTTACGCCGTCATGACCTACGGCGTCTTCGTGCGGAAAGGGGCGGCGGAGATTTCCGGCGTGCCGGCCTTGGCCGGGAAGCACGTGCTGGTCGGCCGAAGCGAGATCATGGAGGAACAGCTCCGCGCCGGCGGAGTTCCGCTGACGCTCGAGGCGGCGGCGAGCGCGTCGGAGGCGCTGAGCCTGCTCGCCGGGGGCAAGGGGGACGCCGCGGCGGCGCCTCTGCTCTACGGGCGGTACCTCGAGCGGACGTACCACCTCGAGAACATCCGGCCGAGCGGGCCGCCGATCCGGAGCTTCGATCTCTGCTTCGCGGTGCGCAAGGGAAACCGGGAGCTGCGCGCGCGCTTCGACGAAGGGCTGAACCTGATCCGCGAAGACGGCAGTCTGCGGCGGATCTACGTGCAGTGGTTCGGAGTCATCGAAGAGGAGTCCCGGCTTTCGTGGGCCAAGGTGATCCGCGCCGCGCTGCTGGCGTTCGTTCCGCTCCTCGCGCTGCTCGGCGCCGCGGGACTCTGGTCGTGGTCGCTGCGGCGGCAGGTGCGGCGCAAGACCGACGATCTTTCGCGGGAACTCGATCAGCGGCGACGCACCGAGGGCCTGCTGGGACGGCGCCTGGCCGCCGAGAACCTGGCGACGGCGATCTCCGCGCGGTTCGTCGGCGGGCGCGCCTCGGGGCTCGCGGAGTCGATGGCGCTGTCGATCCGCGACTTGGCGCGGCACCTCGGCGCGGACGGCGGGCGGCTCTTGGTGGCCGACGCCGGCGGGACGCTGCGGACCGAAGCCGTTTGGCGCGACGAGAGCTTCTCGTGGCGGCCGCTCGGGCCGAAGTTCGCGCCGAGCGACATGCCGTGGGCCTTCGCCCTGCTGGCCCGCGGCGAGATCGTCCACTTCGGACGGGAGGAGGACTTCCCGCCCGAGGCCGAGGCCGAACGGCGCGCGTGGACGGAGGGCGGGAGGCCGTCGGTCGTCGCCGCGCCGCTGGTTCGGGACGGCGAGATTTCGGGATGTCTGGAACTACTCTCGCGCGGCGCGCCGATCGAACTCGACGACGTCGGCGTCTGGCTGCTGCGGCTCTGCACGGAGGTCCTGGCGAGCGCCCACGACCGGCGGGTCGCCGCGGAACGGCTGGCCGCGGAGAAGGAGCGCCTGTCCGTGACGCTCCGCTCGATCGGCGAAGGGGTGCTGGCGGCGGACGCGGAAGGACGGGTCGTGCTCCTCAACCCGGCCGCGGAGCGGATCACCGGCCGGCGGCAGGAAGAGGCCGCCGGCAGGCCGTTGTCGGAGATCCTGCCGGGCGGCGCGGCCGAGCCGTCCGCGGCGACGAGCGACGCGCGCTTCGTCGGTCGGGACGGCGCGGAGCGGGTCGTCGAGCGCTCGACCGCGCCGATCGTCGATCCCGCGGGCGGCGAGGTCGGCCGGGTCGTCGTTCTGCGGGACGTCACGCTGCGGCGGCGGATGGAGAACGACCTGCAGCGCACGGCGAAGCTCGAGGCGCTCGGCGTGCTGGCCGGCGGGATCGCCCACGACTTCAACAACATCCTCACCGGCATCCTCGGTTCGATTTCGGTGGCCCGGATGATGCTTCCCTCCGGCACGCCGGAAGAGGAGATTCTGCAGGAGGCGGAGAAGGCGGGGACGCGGGCCGTGGGGCTCGCGCGGCAGCTGCTGACCCTCTCCAAGGGGGGCGCGCCGATCCGGGTCGCGGCGCGGATCGCGGAGATCGTCGCCGACTCGGTCGGCTTCGCGCTGCGCGGTTCGCGGACGCGCTGCGTCCTCGAACTGCCGCCGAATCTCTGGGCCGGACGCGTGGACGCGGTGCAGTTCAGCCAGGTCGTGCAGAACCTCGTGATCAACGCCGCGCAGGCGATGCCCGACGGCGGCACGGTGACGATCAGCGCCCGCAACGTGGAGTACGACGGGCGCGGGGACTGGCCGCTTCCGGCGGGGCGCTACGTGGAGACGACGGTCGCGGACGAGGGGCCGGGGATTCCCCCCGAGACGCTGTCCCGGATCTTCGATCCGTTCTTCACGACCAAGGCGACCGGCTCGGGGCTGGGGCTGACGACGGCCCACTCGATCATGGCGCGCCACGGCGGGCACGTCGCGGTGGCCTCGACGGTGGGGCGGGGCACGACGTTCACGCTGCTGCTGCCGGCGACGGACGAGGCGCCTCCGGCGGCGGCGCCTCCGGCGGCGGTGCACGCCGGTCCGCGCGGGCGGCTGCTGCTGATGGACGACGAGGAACTGGTCCGCGGCGCGGCGACGGCGCTGTTCGGCGCGTTCGGGTTCGCGGTCGAGACGGCCGAGGACGGCGACGTGGCGGTCGGGATGTTCCGGCGGGCCGCGGAGGAAGGCCGCCCGTTCGAACTCGTGGTGCTTGATTTGACGGTGCCGGGGCGGATGGGGGGCGAGGAGTGCCTTCGTCTGCTGCGGGGGATTTCTCCGAAGTTGCGGGCTGTCGTGTCGAGCGGCTACTCCGACGATCCGGTGATGGCCGACTTCCGCGGGCGCGGTTTCGACGGGGTGCTTCCGAAGCCGTATCGCGCGGAGGACGTCGAGGCGATGCTCGCGACGCTGGATGGTCGGTCGTAGGGGAGGCTGGCGCGTCCCGACGATCGGGTCCCCGCTCAGGCTTCCTCCGCGCCTGCCTCCCGACCTGATCTCCGCGAATCGGTTTTGATGTCGGCGGAAAAGCCCGCGTTCCTATCGGCGCGGTCGGTCGTCCGTTGCGGGGGGGGCCGTCGGAACCCTTGAGTTCCAGGGTCCGACGGCCCCCCCCGGCGACCGACCGACGGCGCCGCCGGGAACGGGGGCCTTTGCGCCGATCGCTACGGCGAATTCTCGAGGTCGACGTCGGGAGGCAGGCGCGGAGGGGGCTTGAGCGGGGATCCGATCGTCGGGACGCGCCAGCCTCCCCTACGTGTCGATCGATTCGTCGGTCGGCTGCGAGCCGTCGTGGCCGAGACGGCGGGCGCGCCCCTCGACGACCGTCGAGATGTGCACGGGACGCTTCCAGAGCCGCGCCAGCGCGGCCAGCGTCTCCTTCGCCCAGTCCACCCGCAGGTCCACGCCGTCGTGGGTGTGCCGCAGATGCAGCTCCGAGCGGTTGCGGAAGTTCGCGTCCACGACGTCGATCACCGGCGTGCCGGAGTTCGTCAGGCGGAAGAGAAGCGCCTTCTTGATCTCCTCGAACTCCCGCGACTCCACGACCCACTGGTCGCGCCGCCGGTCCTGCCCGAAGACGAAGAGCTTCTGGCGGCGGCAGAAGTCCTCCGTCAGGAACTCGTCGAGGAAGGTGAGGTCGCAGTGGAAGCGCCGCGCCTCGAAGATCTTCTCCCGCCCCTGGTCGGTCGGCCGGAACCAGGCGGCGCGCTCCCCCATGTCGTCGCACTCCTCCCACTCCCGCCCGAAGCGCCCCGTGTCCCAGCGCCACTCGATGTCGCGGAACAGCTCCAGGCCGAGCTTGTACGGGTTGAGGCGCCCCGGCTGGACGGCCGTCGTGCCCGAGTGGTGGTCGGCGTAGTCCACGACCTCGGCGTCCTCGAGCAGCCCGCCGGAGAGCATCGTCGTGTGCCAGTAGCTGGCCCACCCCTCGTTCATGATCTTCGTCTTGCGCTGCGGCAGGAAGTAGTACGCCTCCTCGCGCACGATCCCGAGGACGTCCCGCTCCCAGGTTTCGAGCGGCGCGTTGCGCAGCAGGAAGTCGAGGACGTCCCGCCGCGGGCTGGAGGGGAACCGCTTCTTCTTCCGCCGCTCCTCGACCAGCCGGACCCGCTCCCGCTCGAGGAACTCCGGCGGGTTGACGTACCGCTGCATGTAGTCCTTCGCCGGAATCAGCCGCACGGCCGGCGGCGGCCCGGAGTCCTCCTCCTCCTCGACCGCCTCGCCGTCGCCGCGGAAGACCGACTCCGGATCGATCAGGTCCTCGAGCGCGAGGCAGGAGTCGACGAACCGCTCGACCGTCTCCACCCCCAGCCGGTCGCGGTAGCGGCGGATCCGCGTGGCGTGGTTGGCCATCGCGTCGATCATCTTGCGGTTGGTGTGGGCGAAGTGGACGTTGTTGCGGAAGAAGTCGGCGTGGCCGTAGACGTGGGCCATCACCAGCTTCTGGTCGAGGAGCGAGTTCCCCTCGAGCAGGTAGGCGTAGGTCGGGTCGTTGTTGATGACCATCTCGTAGATCTTGGAGAGGCCGTACTCGTACGACTTGGCCAGCTCCTCGAACTCCATCCCGAAGCGCCAGTGCGGATAGCGCACCGGAAAGCCGGTGTAGGCGGCGAGCTGGTTCATCTGCGCGTAGTCCACGACCTCGAAGACGACGGGGAAGTAGGTCAGCCCGCGGCGGCGGGCGTCGGCCTCGACCCGCTCCTGCATCTCGGAGAGCTTGCGGGGCAGCGGCACGGATCACCTCCCGGTGGCGAGGAACGACTTCACGGCCCGCGGGATGCCGTCCTTCCCCTCGATCGGCGTCAGGACGACCCGCTCGTCGTCGCCGAACGGCCGCCGCAGGTCCTGCAGGTACTGGCCCGAGCCGTAGGGGCTCTCCACCTGGCCGTAGGCGAAGAGGTTGAGCGTCGGCAGGATCTTGTCCCGCAGCATCTCCACGCAGCGCTCGGTGTCCCCCTGGGACCAGTTGTCGCCGTCGCTGAACTGGAAGAGGTAGAGGTTCCAGTCGGTCGGGTTGTACCGCTCCTCGACGATCTTCAGCGCCAGGCGGTAGGCGGAGGAGATGACGGTGCCGCCGCTCTCGCGGGTGCGGAAGAAGGTGTCGCGGTCCACCTCGTGCGCCTCGGCGTCGTGGACGATGTAGACGGTGGAGAGGCCGCGGTACTGCGAGGCGATCCAGGTGTCGAGCCAGAAGGAGGCGATCCGCACGACCTCCTTCTGCTCGTCCCCCATCGAGCCGGAAACGTCCATCACGTAGAAGATCGCCGCGTTGGCCTGCGGCGCCGGCAGGCGCTTGAAGGTGCGGTAGCGGCGGTCCTCGCGGATCGGCGCGATGACCGGCCGGTCGGGGTCGTAGACGCCGGAGGCGACGAGCCGCTTCAGCGCCTGGCGGAAGGTGCGCTTGAAGTGGCGCAGCGACTCCGGCCCCGCGGTGGCGATGCCGGTGTAGCGCGTCGTCCGCGCCTCGATGTTCTTCCGCCCCTTCGGCTGGATCCGCGGCAGGCCGAATTCCTCGCCGAGCAGCTCCGCCAGCTCGGCGGGGGTCATCTCGACCTCGAGGATGTGCTCGCCCGGCAGGTTTCCGGCCTGCCCCTTGCCGTCTCCCTCCTGTCCGGCCTGGCCGAGGACGTCGCCGACGTCGCCGTCCCCCTGGCCGACGTGCGACTGCCCGCCGGGGGAGTGGACGAAGTGCGGCAGGTCGACGCGGGGCAGGGGGATCGAGACGAGGTTCCGCCCCTTGCGGCCGATCATCTCGCCGCGGGTCATGAAGCGGCGCAGCTCCTCGCGCACGCGGCCGCGGACGATCTGCCGGAAACGCCCGACGTCGGTGTCGATGTTCAGCGCCATGCGCCGCGCCCTCGCCGCTCCGGCCGCGCGGACGGGCGGCCGGCGGAGCCTTCCGCCTCTACGTTCCCGCTTCCTTCACGTCGCCGCGGGCGAAGATGCTGGCGACGAAGTGCAGCACGTCCGAGGCGCAGACGTCGCAGTAGCCGTAGTCCTTCATCAGCCGGCTCTTCACGACGTCGATCTTCTCCTGCGTCTCGCGGTCCACGACCGAGGTGACGAGCGAGGTGAGCTTGATCGAGTCCTTCTGGTCCTCGAACAGCTTCAGCTCGAGCGCCTTGTGCAGCCGCTCGTTCGACTTGTAGTCGAACTTGCGCCCCTCGACGGCCAGGGCGCCGATGTAGTTCATGATCTCGCGCCGGAAGTCGTCCTTGCGGTTCTCGGGGATGCCGATCTTCTCCTCGATCGAGCGCATCAGCCGCTCGTCCGGCGGCTCGTCCTGGCCGGTGTACGGGTTCCGCACCCGCTCGCGCTGGGTGTGCGCCTTGACGTTGTCGAGGTAGTTGCCGCAGAGGCGGGAGATCGCCCCCTCGTCGGCGGCGATCGCCCGCTGGACCTCGTTCTTGGCCACGTCCTCGTACTCGCGCCGCACCTCGGAGAGGAGTTCCTTGTACCGCTTGCGGTCCTCCTCGCTGCTGATCAGCGAGTGGTGCCGCAGCCCCGTCTCCAGCTCGTTGAGGACCATGAACGGGTTGACGCACAGCTCCTCGCGGTCGGCGACGAGGGCGTTGCTCACCTTGTCCTGGACGTAGCGCGGGGAGATGCCGTCCATCCCCTCCCGCGCCGCCTCCTTGCGCAGCTCCTTGACGTTGTCCTCGGTGTAGCCGGGGAGGGTCTTGCCGTTGTAGAGCTTCAGCTTCTGCATCAGCGTGAGGTTGTGCTTCTTCGGCTCCTCGAGCCGCGTCAGCACGGCCCACATCGCGGCCATCTCGATCGTGTGCGGCGCGATGTGCTTCCCCTGGATCCGCCGCGCGTTGAAGTCCTTGTCGTAGATCTTGATCTCCTCGGCCAGCTTGGTGATGTACGGCACGTCCACCTTGACCGTCCGATCGCGCAGCGCCTCCATGTACTCGTTGTTCTGCAGCTTGCGGTACTCCGGCTCGTTGGTGTGGCCGATGATGACTTCGTCGATGTCGGTCTGCGGGAACTTCTTCGGCTTGATCTTGTGCTCCTGGCTCGCCCCGAGGAGGTCGTAGAGGAAGGCGACGTCCAGCTTGAGCACCTCGATGAACTCGATCACGCCGCGGTTGGCGATGTTGAACTCGCCGTCGAAGTTGAACGCCCGCGGGTCGGAGTCGGAGCCGTACTCGGCGATCTTGCGGTAGTTGATGTCGCCGGTCAGCTCGGTCGAGTCCTGGTTCTTCTCGTCCTTCGGCTGGAACGTGCCGACGCCGACGCGGTCCTTCTCGGAGAGGATCAGCCGGCGGACCCGCACGTGGCGCAGGATCTTCGAGACGTCGCCGAGGTAGCGCAGCGAGAGGTCGCGGAACTCCTGGCGGCAGAACGGGCACAGCTCCCCCTCGATGTCGACCTTCCGCTCCGCGGGGCCGCGCCCGGCGTTGAGCTCGGCGAGGAGCGGGGGACGCATCTCCTCGGGCACGACGTGCAGCGGCTCCTCGTGCATCGGGCAGGGGACGAACTCGTCGGGCCGCTCCGGATCCCGCGCCCAGCCGAAGGAGTAGACCGCCCCTTCCTGCTTGCGCGAGTAGTCCTCCATGCCGCGCTTGAGCAGCCGCACGATGGTGCTCTTGGCCGACCCGACCGGCCCGTGGAGCAGGATGACCCGCTTCTCCGTGCCGTAGCGGCGCGCCGCGCTCTTGAAGATGTTGACCAGCTTCACCAGCGCGATGTCGAGCCCGTAGACCGCGTCCCGGCCGCCGTGGTCGGGGTCGTCGAAGAAGTGGTAGTGCATGAGCTTCTTCTTGTTGTCCACGTACTCGGTCGCGCCGTAGGAGAGGATCATGTCGTAGAGCCGCTCGAAGGCGGTGCGGGTGACCTCCGGCCGCTCCTTGACGAGGTGGAGGTAGTCCTCGAAGCTCCCGGTCCAGTTCTGCTCGCGGAACTGCTCGACGTCGTGCGCCGCGAGGACTCGCTCCAGGATCGGGGTTTTCCCTTCCGCGCCGGGCTCCATCGGGTCCGTCCTTCGCGCCCCGCGGCGGCTCGCGCCGCGGCGCCGTTGCGGCGACAATGGCGCTCCGTCGAAACGAATACGGCGAACAGTGCGCGCGCGCCGACGCTCCGCGCGGGGCCCGGGGACGGCGCCGCCGCTGCGTGCGAGACGGCGCGCGGAGGACGTGAAAGTGGACGACGGGAATCGACGCGGCGAAGGCTGGGTCCTCGCCCTGGAGGGGGCGCTGGCGCCTTCCGGAGCGGCGCTCGTCCGCGGCGCCGCGGTCGTCGCCGCGGCCGAGGCGACGTCGGCCGACGGCGCGCGCGGGGATCTGCTCGCCGCGGCGCGCGGCCTGCTCGCCGCGCACGGCCTCGGCCTCGCCGACCTCGACGGCGTCGCCGTCGGCCTCGGCCCCGGTTCGTTCACCGGACTGCGCGGCGCGGGCGGCCTCGCCCGCGGTCTCGCGCTCGGGCTTCCCGGCCTGCGCCTCGCCGGCGCCGACAGCCTGCGCATCGTCGTCGAGGCGGCGCGGCTCGCGCCGCCGGCGGCGGTCGCGCTGCCGTGGGGCCGCCTGCGGGTCCTCTTCGCGCGCCTCGACGCCGAAGGCCGTCCGGACGGGGCCGCGCGCTTGACGCAGCGCGCCGAGGCCGCCGCGGCGACCGAATACGAAGGGGCGACGATCGTCGCCCCGCCGCAACTGGCCGATCTGGCGCTTCCGGCCGGCGCGCGCCTCGCGCCCGCGGCCGACCCGCCGGCCGAGGCGCTGGCGCGGCTCGCCGCGCGCGGCGCGTTGGAGTGGCTGCCGGCGGGGGAGGCGCCGAAGCCGGCCTACCTCGTCCCGCCCGACGCGGTCCTGCCCGCGCGGCGCGCCGCGGACGGCCCGGAGGTGGTCGCGCTCGGCCCCGGCGATCTCGACGCCGTCGCCGCCCTGCATCACGCCTCGTTCGCCGCGCCTTGGTCGCGCGCGTCGCTCGCCGCGGAGCTCGAGGCGCGTCCCGACCGCTTCGCCCTCGGGATGCGCGACGAGCGGGGCGGGCTGGCGGCGCTGGCCTTCGTCCGGCTCAATCCCGACGCCGCGGAGATCCTCGTCTGCGCCGTCGCCGCGGCGGCGCGGCGGCGGGGCCTCGGCCGCGCCCTCGTCCGCGCGGCGCTCGAGCGGGCGCGCGCGGCGGGGGCGGCGCGGGCCGACCTCGAGGTCCGCGTGAACAACGCCGCGGCGATCGCGCTCTACGCCGCCGAGGGGTTCGCGCCGGTCGGCCTCCGCCGCCGCTACTACGGCGACGGGACCGACGCGCTGCTGATGTCGCTGACGCTGCGCCGCGGCTGAGCCGCGGCTTGCCCCGGGCGCGATCGGGGTGGTAGTGTCCGGGCGCCGGACGGGCGGCGCGCCGCCGCGTCCGCCGGCCGCCCTCGCGCGGAGGAGACTGCGGAACGATGAGCACGGTGGAAGAACCGAACGCGACGCCCGCGGACGCCCGCGCCGGCCGGATCGATCCGCCGCCGGGGTGGACGAAGTTCGTCCGGCTGGCGCCCGAAGGGATGGTCCTCCTCGTTCCGGTGGCGCTGACGACGCTGATCTCCGGCTTCATCTCGCCGTGGTTCCTCGCGCCGCTGGGGCTCGCGCTGATCTTCAGCCTCTGGTTCTTCCGCGATCCCAAGCGCCGTCCGCCGCAGGATCCGGACGTCGTCCTCTCCGCCGCCGACGGCCGCGTGGCCAAGGTCGAGCGGATCGACGAAGGCCTGAAGATCTCGGTCTTCATGAGCGTCTTCAACGTCCACGTGAACCGCTCGCCGGTCGCCGGCGTCGTCCGCGCGGCGCAATACGTCCCGGGCGAGTTCATCAACGCGATGCGCGACATCGCCGACGAGGTCAACGAGCGGCTGACGTTGACGATCGACACGCCGCGCGGCGTCGTCCTCGTCACGCAGGTCGCCGGACTGATCGCCCGGCGCATCGTCTGCCACGCCGTGCCGGGCTACGTCCTCGACGCCGGGGAACGCTACGGCGTGATCCGCTTCGGGTCGTGCGTCGTCGTCGTCCTGCCGGACGGGTTCGAGCCGCTCGTCGCCCCCGGGGCGCGCGTCAAGGGAGGCCTCTCCCCGATCGCCCGCTGGACGGGAAGCGCGGCGGAGGCCCGATGAACCGTCGTCCCCGCGTGCGGCTGCCGCGGCTGCGGATCGCGCGGCCGCTCCGCGGCCGGATCCGCGTCTCCCGCGCGGCGCTGCCGGGCATCGTGACGCTGGGCAACCTGCTCGGCGGCTTCGCCGCGATCCTCGCGGCGGCCGAGAAGCACTTCCTGCTGGCGGTGATCTTCGTCTTCGCCGCGGCCGTCTTCGACGCGCTCGACGGGCGGATCGCGCGGCTGACCGGATCGACGAGCGAGATGGGGGAGCAGCTCGACTCGCTCTGCGACGCGGTGTCGTTCGCCGTGGCGCCGTCGATCATCGTCTTCCACATGGGGCTGCAGTCGCTGGGGCGGGTCGGCTACGCCGCCTGCTTCCTCTACGCCGCCTGCGGCGTGCTGCGCCTGGCCCGCTTCAACGTGATGCCGTCCGACCACCACTACTTCACCGGGCTGCCGATTCCGAGCGGCGCGGCGACGGTCCTGACCCCCGCGCTGCTGCTGCGGGGCGAGCCGATCACCGAGGAGTGGATGGTCTGGGGGCTCGCGGCGCTCGTGGCGGGGACCGGCCTGCTGATGGTCAGCCGGATCCGCTACCGCACCTTCAAGGACATCCAGATCCGCGGGCGCGCCCACGTGCTGCTGCCGCTCTGGGCGGCCGCCCTCGCGGGGCTCGTCGCGCGGGCCGAGATCTTCCTGCCCGCGCTGCTGGCGCTCTACCTCGTTTCGCCGGCGATCTTCGCCCTCTTGCCGAAGAAGAACGGCGCGGAGGCGGCGCGGCGGCGGCGGGACGAACTGGACGCGGAGTGAGCGGCGGGGAGGGACGACGATGATCCCCACGATCGCGCGCCGGCTGGCGGTCTTGGCGCTCTGCGCGGCGGCGGCGTGCGGCGGCGCGGCGCGCGCGGCCGACGATCAGGAGCCGGCGGCGCCGGAAACGCGGCTCGACGCGCGGCGCGCGCAGGCGGCGCTCGACGCGCTGGACGAGCGCGCGCGGCTGCTCGACCGGCTCGTCGCCGACGCGGCGCGGGCCTACCGCCGGGCGGCCGCCGACCGGCTCGCCGCGCAGCAGGAACTGTCCGACGCGCTCGACCGGCTCGACCGCGACGCGGCGCGCCCGCGCGAACTGTCGCGGGAAGCGCTGGAGAAGACGGCCGACGACGCCTCCAAGGCGCGCGCGCGGCTGCAGCAACTGCTCGACGATTCAGGGAAGAAGCTCGACGAACTGCTGCGGCTGCTCGCCGAGCAGGACGCGGTCGCGCGGCGCGCCGCCGAACTGCGCGGGCGGACGCCCGAACAGGCCGAGCCGCTGACCGGGGCGTGGGACGTCGTCTGGCTCCCCGGCGGACAGACCGGCACGTTCTTCCTCGACCAGTCGGGAACGCTCGTGACCGGCCAGTACAAGCTCGGCGCGCTCGGCTCGGGAAGCGTGCAGGGGACGTTCGTCGCCGGCAAGCTGCACCTGGAGCGGATCGACGCGCAGCGCGGGCGGGACGCCGAGCTCGACGCGACGCTCGATCCGGACGGCCAGCGGCTGCGCGGCAGTTGGCAGTACTACGAGATGGTCCAAGGGGGCGTTCCCCGCGGGCAATGGACGGCGCGGCGTGTCCACTGACGAGTTGCCGGCCTCGGGGCCGCGGCGCTATCCGGTCTTCATCGCCAAGCGTTTCGTCCGCGCTCGGCGGCAGGGCTTCCTGTCGCTGATCAGCCTGCTCTCGGCGCTCGGCTTCTTCGTCGGCGTCCTCTCGCTGATCGTCGCCCTCGCGCTGATGACCGGCTTCCAGCAGGACGTCGTCGGGCGGATCCTCGACAGCAACGCCCACATCCTCGTGCAGGCGGCCGAGGGGCCGAACGCCCTCGCCGACATCGACGGCCTCGTGCGGCGGATCGAGGCGGTTCCGGGCGTCGCCGCCGCCGAGCCGGTGATCCACGGCTACGCGGGGATCGTCGGGCCGAGCGACCTCGTGCAGTGGACCGCGGTCACGGGGATCGACCCGCAGCGGAGCGACCGCGTGACCTCCGTGGGACGGAAGGTGACGAACGGCCGGCTGGCCGACCTCGTTCGGCCGGAGGGGGCGCGGCCGGGGATCGTGCTCGGCGTCGACCTCGCGCGGCGGCTCGGGGCGCGGGTCGGGGACAACGTGCGGCTGATCGTGCCGCGGCCGCGGCTCGCGCCGTGGGGCGCGTCGATCCGCCAGCCGACGCTGCAGGTCGTCGGGATCTTCGCCGCGGGGTTCAACGAGTACGACCAGACCTGGTCGTTCGTCTCGCTGGACGCGGCGCGCGGGCTGTTCGACGTGCCGCGCGGGGCGCACTGGATCGCCGTCCGCACGACCGATCCGACGCGGATCGACCAGGCGCGCAGCGCGCTCGCCGCGGCGCTGGGGACCGAGTTCCTCGTGGACGACGTCCTCTCGCGCAACCGGGCCTTCTTCTCCGCGCTGCGGCTGGAGAAGCTGCTGATGTTTCTCGCCGTGGGGCTGATCGTCCTCGTCGCCGCGCTCGGCGTCGTCAGCACGCTCGTGCTGACCGTGACGCAGAAGGTGCGCGAGATCGGCGTCCTCTCGGCGATGGGGGCGACGCCGCGCGGCCTGATGCAGATCTTCGTCCTGCAGGGGCTGGCGATGGGGATCGCGGGGACGCTCGGCGGCGCCGCGGCCGGCGTCGGCCTCTGCCGCGTCCTCGACCGCTTCAAGCTGATCAAGCTCGATCCGGACGTCTACTACCTCGACCACCTGCCGTTCACCGTCGAGCCTTCGGACCTCGCGCTCGTCGTCGGCGTCGCGGTCCTCGTCGCCGCGCTGGCGACGATCTACCCCGCGTGGCGCGCCTCGCGGCTCGATCCCGTGGAGGCGCTTCGCCGTGACTGACGCCGCGCCGCTTCTCGCCGCTTCGGGGCTCGAAAAGGTCTACCGCCGCTGGACCGTCGGCGGCACGGTGCAGGTGCCGGTCCTCGCCGGCGCCGAGCTCGTCCTCGCCCGCGGCGAGCGGGTGGCCATCCAAGGCGACTCGGGGGTCGGCAAGACGACGCTGCTCAACGTCCTCGGCGGTCTCGACCGGCCCGACGCGGGATCGATCGTCCACCTCGGGCGCGAGATCCCGGCCGACGCCGGCGAGCGCGCCCGCTGGCGGCGCAATTCCGTCGGCTTCGTCTTCCAGTTCCACGGCCTTTTGGCCGAGTTCACGGCCGAGGAGAACGTCGCCCTCGCCGGACTGATCCGCGGCTGGCCGCGCCGCGAGGCGCTGCGGCGGGCCCTTTCGCTGCTCGACGCGCTCGGCCTCGCGGCGCGCGCCGAGCACTACCCGGCCGAACTGTCGGGCGGGGAGCAGCAGCGGGTCGCGATCGCCCGCGCCGTCGTCTGCGGCCCGTCGTTGGTGCTGGCCGACGAGCCGACGGGGAACCTCGACCCGCGCACCGGCGACGCCGTGCTCGACCGTCTGATCGAACTGCAGGAGCGGGACGGCTTCGGGCTGGTCGTGGCGACGCACAGCGCGCGCCTCGCCCGGCGCTGCCACCGCACCCTCCGCCTCGCCTCGGGGCGCCTCGAGGCGGCCGAGGCCGTAGATTTGACTCCGCGGCCCGCGGGGGCCGGCGACGGGGCCAGCCGATGATCGAGCAATTCACCGAGAAGGCGAAGCGCGTGCTGTTTCTCGCCCGCTACGAGGCGACGCAGCGCGGCGCGGCGGCGATCGGCTCGGAGCAACTGCTGATCGGGCTGCTGCGCGAGGACGATCCGCTCGTCCGGGAGATCTTCCATCGGGCGAACATCTCCGTGGACCTGCTGCGGAGCGAGATGGAAAGCCGCGAGGGGCCGCCGCAGACGGCGGCGCGCGGCGTGGACATCCCGTTCGGCGACGACGCCAAGCGGGTCCTCGAGTGCGCGCAGGAAGAGGCGCGCGGCCTGATGTCGCCGGCGGTGGACGTCGAGCATCTGCTGCTCGGCCTCGTGCGGGTGGACGACGCCCCGGCGGGACGGATCCTCGCCGAGCGCGGGATGCGCCTCTACTCGGCGCGCGAGGACGCGATCGGCCTCGCCAAGCGCCGCGGCGTCCCGCCGCCCCAGGCCGCGCTCGTCCCGGGGAAGGCCGCGGCGCCGTCGTCGAAGAAGAAGGAAACGCCGTTCCTCGACGAGTTCAGCCGCGACATGACGAAGCTGGCCCGCGAGAAGAAGTTCGACCCGCTGATCGGGCGGGAGATCGAGCTCGAGCGGGTCGTGCAGGTCCTCTCGCGGCGCCGCAAGAACAACCCGGTGCTGCTCGGCGAGCCGGGGGTCGGCAAGACGGCGATCGTCGAGGGGCTGGCCTGCCGGATCGTCGAGGGGGACGTCCCGCCGACGATCGCCGGCAAGCGGATCCTCGCCCTCGACCTGTCGCTCGTCGTCGCCGGCACCAAGTACCGCGGGCAGTTCGAGGAGCGGCTCAAGGGGATCATCCAGGAGCTCGTCTCGGCGAGCGACGTGATCCTCTTCATCGACGAGATCCACTCCCTCGTCGGCGCCGGCTCGGCCGAAGGGTCGCTCGACGCGGCGAACATCCTCAAGCCGACCCTCTCCCGCGGCGAGCTGCAGTGCATCGGCGCGACCACGCCGCGCGACTACCACAAGCACATCGAGCGCGACCGCGCGCTCGTCCGCCGCTTCCAGCCGATCAAGATCGCCCCGCCGAGCGAGGACGAGACGATCGAAGTCCTGCTGGGGATCAAGGAGCGGTACGAGGCGTTCCACGGCGTCCGCTACGACGACGACGCCGTCGTCGCCGCGGTGCGCCAGTCGAACCGCTACATCACCGACCGCTTCCTGCCCGACAAGGCGATCGACGTCATCGACGAGGCCGGGGCGTGGGCCAAGCTCCGCCGGCGCACCGCCTACCGCGGCCTGCGCGACGTCGAGAAGGAGATCCAGCAGGCGGTCGAGGGGATGAAGAACGCCCTCGCGCGCAAGGACTTCGACGAGGCGGTGACCTGGCACGACAAGGAGGTCTCGCTCCGCGAGCGCGCCGACCAGCTCCGCGCCGACGCCGAGCGCGAGGCGAACGCCCCGATCGCGGTCGGCCGGGCGGACGTCGAGGAAGTCGTCTCCAAGTGGACCGGCGTGCCGGTGACGCGCGTCGCGCAGGAGGAGATGGAGAAGCTGCGGCGGATGGAGGACTGGCTGCGCGCCCGCGTCGTCGGCCAGCGGGAGGCGGTGGAGGCGCTGGCCCGCGCGATCAAGCGCTCCCGCGCCGGCCTCAAGAACCCGCGCCGCCCGGTCGGTTCGTTCATCTTCCTCGGCCTGACCGGGGTGGGGAAGACGCAGCTCGCCAAGTCGCTGGCGGAGTTTCTCTTCAACAGCGAGCGGGCGATGATCCGCTTCGACATGTCGGAGTACATGGAGAAGCACGCCGTCGCGAAGATGATCGGCAGCCCCCCGGGCTACGTCGGGCACGAGGAGGGGGGGCAGCTGACGGAGCGGGTCAAGCGGCAGCCGTACTCGGTGCTGCTGCTGGACGAGATCGAGAAGGCCCACCCCGACGTGCTCAACGTTCTGCTCCAGGCGCTCGACGACGGCCAGATCACCGACGCCTGGGGGGACACGGTCGACTTCAAGAACACGATCATCATCATGACCTCCAACATCGGGACGGGGCTCGTCTCCGCCAAGCGGGAGATCGGCATCCGCGCCGGGGAAGAGGAAGACCGGCGGCGCGAGTTCAACAAGGACCTCGTGCTCAAGGCGCTCAAGGAGACGCTGACCCCCGAGTTCCGCAACCGGATCGACGAAGTCGTCGTCTTCGGCCCGCTGTCGCACGCCGATCTGCTGGAGATCGCGCGGCTGATGGTCGCCGAGCTCAACGAGACGCTCGCCGAGCGGGGGATCGCGCTCGTCGCGGCGGACGATGTGTACGAGTGGATCGTCGGCGTCGCCTGTCCGAAGGACGACCGCTCGCTCGGCGCGCGGCCGCTGCGCCGGGCGATCCAGCGGCACTTCGAGGACGCCATCGCCGAGCGGGTGATCGCGGGCGAACTCGACGCGGCCGGAACGGTCGAGGTCACGATCGGGGAGGACGGCCGGCCCGCGTTCCGCAATCGGAGCGCCGCGGGGGCCGCCTCCTGAATTCCATTCGGCGGGAACGGGCGCCGGCCGCCCGCCGGTCCTACAATCGCCGAGCCGTCTACCCGCCCCGAAGCGGGGCGGGGACGCCTCGCCCGCCGGGGAACGCTGACGCGTTCCGCCCCGGCCAAGGAGCTGGTATGACCCTGAAGCAGTCCCTCCCGGTGTTGTTCGCGATCGGTTTCGGCCTGCTGGCCGGCGTCGGCGCCGCGCAAGCGCAGGAAACGAAGGTCGGCGTGTTCGATCCGCAGCGGATCACGCAGGAGACCGCCGAAGGGGCGAGGATCCAGGCCCGCTTGTCCGCGCTCAAGGACAAGAAGACGGGCGAGCTGAAGAAGCTCTCCGAAGAGCTCGAGAAGATGCAGCAGTCGTTCGTCCAGGCGGCCACGTCGGCGAGCGACGAGAAGAAGAAGGAAATGCAGCAGCAACTCGAGCGGAAGCAGATCGAGCTCGAGGGGGCGCAGAAGTCGGCCCAGCGCGAGATGCAGGTCGAGGTCGAGCAGGCGCAGGAAGGTTGGCAGAAGCGCGTGATCGAAGTGATCCGCAACTACGCCAAGGAGAAGAAGCTGTCGCTGGTCGTCGCGGCCGACGTCGCCGTCTTCTACTCGTCGGACGTGGACATCACCGGCGACCTGATCAAGGCGATCGACGCCTCCGTTCCCGCGTCGGAAGCTCCGGCGCCGGCGGCGCCGGCCAAGCCCGCCCCCAAGAAGTAACCTGCGGTCTCTGCGGCCCGGCCGGGCGGCGTCCGCCCGGCCCCGCGCCGTTCCTCGCGCGGAGGTGCAGCGTGCCCCCGGTTTTCGACATTCAGAAGATTCTGGAACTCGTTCCGCACCGCTACCCGTTCCTGCTCGTCGACCGCGTGCTCGAGTTGGAGCCGCGGCGGCGCGCGGTCGGGATCAAGCTGGTGACGGTCAACGAGCCGCACTTCCAAGGCCACTTCCCCGGCCTGCCGGTGATGCCCGGCGTGCTGATCGTCGAGGCGCTGGCCCAACTGTCGGCGACGATGATCATGAACGACATTCCGGACCGCGCCGACAAGCTGCTGCTCTTCGGCGGAATCGACGAATGCCGCTTCCGCCGCCCCGTGGTTCCCGGAGACGTGCTGCGGCTCGAGGTCGAAGTCCTCGCGCTGCGCCAGCGCGTGGCCAAGATCAAGGGCGTCGCCTCCGTCGACGGCGAAATCGCCGCCGAGGCCGTCCTCCTCTCCACCATGACGGACCGGAGTCCCAAGTGAGCGTTTCGATCGATCCCCGCGCCGCCGTCGACCCGGCGGCGCGTTTGGCCGACGGCGTCGAAGTCGGCCCGTTCGCCGTCGTCGGGCCGGACGTCGTCGTCGGCCCCCGCACCAAGATCGGCCCCAACGTCGTGATCGACGGGAAGGTCACGATCGGCGCCGACAACGTCTTCAACCCGGGCTGCGCGATCGGCTTCCCGCCGCAGGACTTCAGCTACAAGGGCGAGCCGACGGAAGTCGTGATCGGCGACGGCAACGTCTTCCGCGAGCACTGCACCGTCCACCGCGGCACTCCCCGCGGGGCCGGCGTCACCCGCGTCGGCAGTCACGGCTACTTCATGGTCGGGGCGCACATGGCCCACGACAACGTCGTCGGCGACCACGTGCTGATGGTCAACGCGGCGACGCTCGCCGGGCACGTCCACATCGGCGACCACGCGGTCGTCGGGGCCTACAGCGGCGTGCACCAGTTCTGCCGCGTCGGGGCGTACGCCTTCATCGGCGGCTACTCGGTCGTGACCCGGGACGCGATCCCGTTCTGCACGACGGTCGGAAACCGCGCCCGCTGCTACGGCATCAACCGCATCGGCCTGAAGCGGATGGGGAAACCGCAGGCGACGATCGCCGCGCTCGACGCGGCGACGCGCGCCCTGTTCCGCCCCGGCCCGACGCGCGCCGAGGCGCTGGCCGAGGTCGAGGCGAACTGGGGCTCGATCCCCGAAGTGATGATGATCGTCGAGTTCGTGCGCGGCACGAAGCGCGGAGTCGTTCCGATCCGCCTCGACGCCGAGTGGAGCGAGGACTGAGATGGAAGCGAAGCTGCGCGCCGGCGTCGTCGGCGTCGGCCACCTCGGCCGGCACCACGCCCGGCTCTACGCCACCCTGCCGCGGACGACGCTCGTCGGCGTCGTGGACGCCGATCCGGCGCAGGCGGCGGCGATCGCCGCCCAGCACGGCGCGCGCGTCTTCCCCACGGTCGAGGCGCTCGCCGCGGAAGTGGACGCGCTGAGCGTCGCCACGCCGACGACCTTCCACGAGGAGGTCGCCCTGCCGCTGCTCGAGGCGGGGAAGTCGGTGCTCGTCGAGAAGCCGATCACGACGACGGTCGAGGCCGGCCGCCGGCTGATCGCGGCGGCGCGCAAGAGCGGCGCGACGCTGATGGTCGGCCACGTCGAGCGCTTCAACCCGGCGATCGCCGCGCTGCGCGAACGGGTCCGCGACCCGCGCTTCCTCGAGATCCACCGCCTCGCGCCGTTCACGCCGCGCAGCCTCGACGTCGACGTGATCCTCGACCTGATGATCCACGACCTCGATCTTTGCCGCGTCCTGCTCGGGCCGCGCGAAATCGTGCACCTCGACGCCAGCGGCACCCCCGCGCTGACCGACAAGATCGACATCGCCTCGGTGCGGATCCGCTTCGCCGGCGGCGCCGCGGCGAACGTCACCGCCAGCCGCATCTCGAACGAGAAGATCCGCCGCGTGCGGGTCTTCGAGCCGGGCCGGTTCCTCGCCTGCGACACCGGCGCCGGCACGCTGGCCTACTACTACGTCGTCCGCGAGCCCGGAAAGCCGGGCGAGGTCCGCGGCGAGACGGTCGGGCTGCCGCCCGAGGAGCCGCTCGCCCGCGAACTCTCGGCCTTCGCCGACGCGGTGCTCGACGGCGGTCCGTCGCCCTGCTCGGGCGAGGACGGCGTCGCGGCGCTCGAACTGGCGCTGCGCGTGCGGGACGCGGTCGAGGCCGGAGTCTGAGCGGGGCGCGGGGCGGAGAGGGGCGGCCGCGATGACCGTTCCGGCGTCCGCGGGCCATCCGGATCTGGCGCGCTTCGTCGCCGCAGGCGCGGCGGCGGGGCGCTGGCCCGGCGGCGTCTACGCCGTCGGCGCGCTGGGCGACGTCCCGCGCTTCCTCGGCGCGGAAGGGGCGCTGGCCCTCGAGCCGGAGCGCGAAGAGGCGAACGTCGACGCGCTCTACGACCTCGCCAGCCTCACGAAGCCGTTGGCGCTGGCGCTCGTCCTGCTGCGCCTCGCCGACCGCGGCGCGGTCGATCTCGACCGCCCGCTCGACGACCTGCTGCCGGAGTTGCGGGGCTACGCCGGACGCACGCCGAGCTTCGCCGATCTCCTCACGCACTCGTCCGGTCTGCCGGCCTGGGCGCCGCTCTACCGCCTCGCCGCGCGTCCCGAAGACGTCGTGGCGGCGATCGCCGCGCTTCCCCCGGCGGCCGCCGCGGGGACCGCGGCGATCTACTCCTGCGTCGGGGCGATCGCGGCGACGATCGCGCTGCGCCGGGGAACGAAATCCGGTCTTCGGGCGTTGTTCGAACGCGAGGTCGGCGGTCCATTGGGCCTCGGAAAGGACGAGATGCTCTTCTCGCCGTTGCCGCAGGTTCTGGCGTCGCGCGCCGCGCCGACCGAGCGGGGCCGCGCGCGCGAGGCGGAGATGGCCGGCGGAGACTCTTCCCGCGCGGACGTTCCGGGGCCGGACGAGCCGCTCCGCGGCGTCGTCCACGACGGCAACTGCCGCTGGCTCGGCGGCGACGCCGGCAACGCGGGGCTGTTCGGCACGGCGCGGGCGGTCTTCCGCGTCGCCTCGGCGCTGCTCGAGCCGGGCGCGCTGCTGTCGGCGAAGGCGCTCGCGCGGGCCGCGACGCCGGCGGCCGGCTTGGCCGGCGACGCGCGGACGTTCGGCTTCCGGTCCGGCGCCGACGCGGGGCCGGCCGGGAAGCCGCTCGGACGCGACGCGTTCGGCCACTCCGGCTTCACCGGGACCTCGGTCTGGATCGCGCCGCGGCGGGGACTCGTCGCCGCGCTCCTGACCAACAGAGTGCATCCGCGGTGGCGCGAGGCGCCCACGGAGATTTGGCGGGGGGAGTTCAACGCGATCGCCGCGCGCGTCGCCGAGGAAGCTGGTCGATGAAGCATTGGACCGAGGAGGCGGAGCTCAGCGCCCGAGACGTCGCGCCGTTCGACGACGGTCGGCGTCCCGGACTCGTCACGACGATTTCGATCGTGGTGCACGTCGTCTTCGTCGGGTTGATTCTGCTCGCCGGCCAGACCTTGCCGAAACCGCCCGCGAAGCCCCCGGCCGAGGAACTGCCGCTGATGTTCGAGGAGCCGCAGCCGCCGCGGCCGCACCGCGAGCCGCTGCGCGTTCCGGTGCCGCGGGTCGTCCCGCCGGCGTTGCCCGCTCCTCCGCCCCCCGCGGCGCAGCCCCAACCGCAGCCGCAACCGCAACCGCAGCCGCAGCCGCAAATGCAGCCGCCGGGCGCGCAGCAGCCGGCGCCGCAGGCCGGCGGACAGCCCGCCCCCGCGAAGCCGCTCCTCGGCTTCAACGCGCACGGCGACAAGAAGGGAACGCCGGACCGGCCGCAGGGGCCCGAGGGGAAGGTGCACGGCCCCGAGGCGCCCGGCGAGAAGGGCAAAGGGATGAAGGACGGCGGCGGGGACGATCTCCCCACGCCGATTCCGGGCGACACGCCGCTCTCCGGCGGAAGCCCGAGCCCGATCGACCAAGGCCCGAACGGACGGCCGGCGCCGCAGCGCGGCACGGGGCGGCAGAACGGGCCGCCGTCGTTCCGCGTGCCCGGCGGCGGGATCCCCGGCCGCCGCGGACCGCGCGGCGGCGGGACCGACTTCAACGTCGGCGGCGGGGGCGGCTTCTTCGGCGACCTCCATTTCGAGAGCAACGACTACGACTGGTCGGACTATTCGACGAAGGTCTACTTCGCCGTCTACCGCTCCTGGCTGCGCGAGCTGTACGGACGCGTCAGCCGCTTCGAGCGCGACCAGGCGCTGCGCAACCTGCAGACGCTCGACGGCGACGTCTACATCCGCTTCACGCTCAAGCGGGACGGCTCGGTGGAGGATCTGGAGGTCCTGCGCCCGTCGGTGCTGCCCGCGCTCGACGACGCGTCCTCGGCGGCGATCCGGCGCGCGGTGCTGCCGGCGCTGCCGTCCGACTTCCCGCGCAACCAGGAGCGCGTGACCTACCGCTTCCGGATCATCGGCTTCGAGTCGGCGCGGCAGCTCGAGCTGCAGTTGGAGCAGTCGCGCTGGGCGGGGGAGTTCTGAGAATCGTCGGCGGCCTGTTTCGCGGGCGGCGGCTCGCGCCGCCGCCGAAGCGCGGCGTGCGCCCGACCGCCGACCCGGTGCGGGAGGCGTTGTTCAACATCCTCGGCCCGTCGGTCGCCGACCGCCCCTTCCTGGACCTCGCGGCGGGGACCGGCGCCGTCGGTCTCGAGGCGCTCTCGCGCGGCGCGGCGCCGGTGGTCCTCGTGGAGCGGGACCGGGCCTCGCTCGCGGTCGTGCGGCGCAACGTCGATCTCCTCGCCCTCGATCAGGAACAGGCGGGACTCGTCTTCGTCGTCGCGGCCGACGTCGGCGTCTGGCTTGAGCGGGGCGGGGAAGGGCTCGTTCCGGGCGAGGCGGGGGTCGTCTTTCTCGATCCCCCCTACGGCGAGCCGCGCCTGCCGAAGTGGCTCGACCGTCTCGCCGCGGCGCCGTTCGTGGGCCCCGGGACGCTCGTCGTCGTGGAGCACCGGACGGGCGACGCGCCGGCCGCGCCGGCGGCGTGGGAAACGCTCTGGACGCGGCGCTACGGCGACGCCTCGCTGACCGCCTTCGCGCCGCGCGGCGAGGACCGGACGGCGGAAGGCGAAGAACCGTAAAACCCCGTTGCCTCGCTTCCCGCGATGGATTTAAATTCGCCGGGGTGGTCCGCGGCTACTCGCCGCGCGCCGCCGCGAGGAGAGGAGAATGGGAACGTTGCCGCTCCGCGGCCTGTTGGCGTTTTCGGCGCTCGCGCTTTGCGCGGCGCCGTCCTTTGCGGCCGACGATCAGCAAGAGAAGCCGCAAACCCTCACCCCGCCTCCCGGCGTGCAGGTTGACCGTTCGCGGGCGATCGAGAAACAGTACGTTCCGCCGCCGGTCCACCTGAAGAACGTCGGCGGGCACTGGACGCCGTACGATCCGCCGACGCCGCCCGAAGGGGCGGAGGTCTACACGATCGTCGCCGGCGACAGCCTCTGGCGCATCGCCGGCGCGAAGTACGGCGACCCGTACCTCTGGCCGATCGTGTGGGACGCGAACCGCTACATAACGCAGGCCCACTGGATCTACCCGGGCGACCCGCTCGTCCTGCCGACCGCGCCGCAAGTCGTGGAAGAGCAGGGGCCGGCGCCCGCGCCCGAGCCTCCGCCCGCGCCGTTCGCCGAGGAAGCGAAGCCCGCTCCGAAGCCGGTCGCCAAGGGGCCGGCGCTCTTCGCCGCCGCCGACGCGCGCGAGATGAACTGCGCGCCGCAGCTGCTCGAGGTCTACGATCCGGGGCCGCTGACGATCTCGGGGCGCGAAGAAACCAACAAGACCATGCAGGGACAGGGCGACGTCGTCTACCTCAGCGCCGGAAAGGACATGGGAATCCAGCCGGGCGCGGAGTACGTCGTCGTCCGCTCCGGGCCGGTCGTCAAGAACCCCGACACGCGGAAGCCGATGGCCGTCTACGTGATGCGCTTCGGCCGGGTGCGGGTGCTCGCGGTGCAGGAAAACTCCGCCACCGCCGAGATCACCTTCTCGTGCGACGACATCCACGAAGGGGACCACCTGATTCCGTACCGCGAGATGCAGGCGCCGCTGATCGAGCGGATTCCGTTGGCCAAGCTCGCGTCGCCGAATCCGGGGCGGCTCCTCGGCGTCGTCGCCGTGCTGGCCGATCCGCGGGCGACGATCGCCGGCGCCGGCCACCTCGTCGGCATCGACGTCAACAGCCACGCCGGCGTGACCGGCGGGGACCGCGTGCTCTTCTTCCATCCGGGCGTCGGGAACGCGCCGCGGGACGTCTTCGCGCAGGGCGTGATCCTGTTCACGAACGGCGGCGGCTCGATCGTCAAGGTCCTCGAGTCGGTCTCGGAGGTCGAGGTCGGCGACAAGGTCGACGTCCGCTGACGGCTCGTCGGTCCTGAAACGACGAACGGGACGGCCGCGCGGCCGTCCCGTTTCTTTTGCGGCGCCGGCGGGCGGTCAGCGCGCGAGATCGCGGATCCGGCCGTCGTCGCCCACGACGAGCGCGGCGAAGCGGAAGACGCGCGCCCCGCGGCGCCATTCGTCCCGCGGAAGCCCGGCCTTCCGGCAGGTTTCGTCGAGGAAGGTCTCGGGCGTCCAGTCGCGGTCGGAGGCGACCTGCGGCAGCAGCAGCCCGCGGCGGCTTCCCCGCTCGACGACCAGCCCGTGCCTGCCGACCTCCACCCCCTGCGGAAGGACGGCGGGATCCAGTTCCTCGAGCGGCGCGAGCAGCGAGACCTCGACGTCCAGCCGCGGCAGTTCGGCGGGGCGGACGACGGGGAAGCGCGGATCCTCGAGCGCCGAGGCGCGGGCCGAGCGGACGACGAGGTCGGCCGCGGCGCGCACGTCGCCGAGCGAGCCGATGCAGCCGCGGAGATCGCCGCCCCGTTCGTGGATCGTGACGAACGCGCCGAAGACGGGAACGTCCGGCACGCCGGCCCTCGCCTCCGCCGGCAGGGGCGCGTCCTCGACCGCGGCCCGGACCGCGGCGACGGCGAGGCGGTGCAGCGCCGCCGCGCCGTCCGGCCCGAGCGCCGCGGCCAGCGCGTCGGCCCCGCCGAGCGGCCCTGCGGCCATCAGAGGGCTCCGCTCTCCTTGAGGATCTTGGCCCTCAGGATGGCGATTTCGACGGCGCAGGCGGCCAGCGAGGTCAGTTTGCGGGCCATCGCGAAGTCGGGCATCGGGCTGGAGCCGTCCGGATCGTCGGCGTAGAGGACCAGCACGGACCGGCCGCGCACGATGACCGGCGCGACGAGCGCCGAGGCGGGTGACGTCGTCCCCAGACGGGCGAAGAACTCCCGGTCGGCCGGGCTCGCCTCGAACGGGCCGAACGCCAGCCGCCCTTCGAGGGCCGGCGCCAACACGCTGGGCCCTTTGAGCGGCAGCGCGGCGCCCGCCGGCGGGTCGGGCAGGCCGCGTACCTGCACGGGCACCGCCTGGTCGCCGCGGACGATGAAGACGATCGCGCGGGGCAGCAGGCGCGTCAGTTCGTCGGCGGCGATCGCCACGACGTCTTCTTTGTCGATCGCCGCGGCGAGCCTCCGGCCCGCGATCGCCAGCGTGCCGACGTGGTCTTCGACCTGCGCGGCGGCGCCTCCGCGCGCGGCGGGCTGCGGCTCGCGGCTCGGCGACGCGGCGACCGCGACCGCCGGAGGCGCGGGGGGCGCGGCCGCGGCGCCGGCCTCCGCGGGCCGTCTTCCGACATCGGACGCGGCCGGACGCGGCATGACTTCCGTCGGCGTCGCCTCGGCGGCGGCCTCTTCGAGAGCCTCGATGGCCACCGGCCCGGTGTCGGCCGTCTCCTCGGCCGCGGCCGGCGGCGCCGGCTCGCCGTGCGCCTCGGTGGGCACGGACTCCTCGTCGCGCTCTTCGAGCGCGGCGGCGGACATCGCCGGGACGGCCGCGGACGACGCCGCGGCGACGCCCGCTCCGCCCGCGGGGGCGGCCGCTTCGGGGCCGGCGCCCGCGGCCGTCGTCGGCGCGGTCCGCGGCCGCGGCGGCAAAGGAACCCCCGCGGCGGCGGCCAGCGCCCGCGCGCGCGCCTCGAGCTTGGCGAGCGAGAGGTCGGGCAGATGATGGTGGCGCGCCAGCGCGGCCCGCACGGCGACTTCCGAGGCGACGTACGGCGCGATCACGAAGCCGGTCAGGAACGCCGCCTCGTGGACCGCGAGCGTGTCCGACGGGTTCTGCATCGCGAGCGCGAGGCTCTCCCCTTCGACGCGGAAGGGGATGGCGCGGTGGCGCCGCGCGTAGTCGGCCGAGAGCAGGGCGACGACCTCCGGCGGGGCCTCCAGCAGCTGGTCTCGTCCGACGCAGGGAACCGCGTAGACGCGCGACAGCGCCGCCCCCAGCGCCGCCTCGTCGAGGACCCCGAGCGCCAGGAGATGCGTGCCGAGCGAACCGCCGAACTGGCGCTGGGCTTCGAGCCCCAGCTCCAGCTGGTCGGCGGAGAGGATGCCGTCCTCGAGCAGACAATCGCCCAACCGTCGGGCCATCGCGAAGCGTCCTCCGCCCGTTCCTCGAACCCCCAGTCCGAAGGATCGCGGGCAGCGACGACATTCTGCGGGGCGCGGCGCGCCGCGGGCAAGCGCCCGCGCCGCAAAAAAGTAACGGCCCGCCTCGCGGCGGGCCGTCGAAGCCGATTTGAAGGAACCTATTCGGCGGTCGGGGCCGGCGCGGCGCCGCCCTCGGCCTGCTCCTTCATCGCCTGCTTGCGGCTGAGGCGGAGGCGGCCGGTCGGGTCGATCTCGATCACCTTGACCAGCACTTCGTCCCCTTCCTCGATCTCGTCGGTCGTCTGCTTGATGCGGTGGTCGGCGATCTCCGAGATGTGCAGCAGCCCTTCGGTGCCGGGGAGGATCTCCACGAAGGCGCCGAAGTTGGTCGTGCGGGTCACCTTGCCCAGGTAGAGCTTGCCCAGCTCCGGCTCGGCGGTGAGGTCGCGGATCATCTGCTCCGCCTCGCGCGCGTTGGCGAGGGCGACGGAGGCGATGTCCACGCGGCCGCTGTCCTCGATGTTGATCTCGCAGCCGGTCTTCTCCTGGATGGCGCGGATCATCTTCCCGCCGGGCCCGATGACGTCGCGGATCCGTTCCTTGTTGATGAAGATGGTGAGGATCCGCGGGGCGTAGGGAGAGACGTCCGAGCGCGGCGCGGCCAGCGCGTCGTGCATCAGGTCGAGGATCTGCAGGCGGGCCCGCCGCGCCTGCTGCAGCGCCGCGGCCATGATCTCCGGCGTCACGCCGCCGATCTTGATGTCCATCTGCAGCGCCGTCACGCCGTCGCGCGTGCCGGTGACCTTGAAGTCCATGTCGCCGTGGTGGTCCTCGGCGCCGGCGATGTCGGTCAGCACCGCGTGGCGGCCGCCGCGCATCACCAGCCCCATCGCGATGCCGGCGACCGGCTTGGCCGTCGGCACGCCGGCGTCCATCAGCGACAGCGAGCCGCCGCAGACGGAGGCCATCGACGACGAGCCGTTCGACTCCATGATGTCGGAGACGACGCGGATCGTGTACGGGAAGGCGTCCTCGCCCGGGATCAGCGGACGGAGCGCGCGCTCGGCGAGCGCGCCGTGGCCGATCTCGCGGCGGCCGGCGCCGCGCAGGAAGCGGACTTCGCCGACCGAGAAGGGGGGGAAGTTGTAGTGAAGCATGAAGCGCTTCTCCCCTTCGAACTCCAGCCAGTCGAGCCGCTGCGTGTCGGCCGACGTCCCGAGGGTCGTCGTCACCAGCGCCTGCGTCTCGCCGCGCGTGAACAGCGCGGAGCCGTGGGTGCGCGGCAGGAGCCCGACCTCGATCGTGATCGGCCGGATCTCCTCCATCCCGCGCCCGTCGAGGCGGGCGTTCTTCTCGAGGATGAACTCGTGCAGGATCTCGTCCTGCAGCTCGTGGTAGGCCTCGCCGAGCCACTTCGCCTTCTCGGTCTCCTCGGGCGGGATCTCGGCGGCGATTTCCTTGAGGAAGTCGTCCACCCGCGCGTAGGAGGCGAGCTTCGGCTTCATCTGCATCGCTTCGGTCAGCGGCGCCTTGGCCCGAGCGGAGAGCCACGCCTTGATCTCGGCGGGGACCTCGCGCGGCTCGAAGGCGAACTTCTCCTTGCCGGCGAGCTTCTTCAGCTCGCGCTGGGCGGCGATGATCTTCTTGACGGCCGCGTGGCCGGCCTCGAGCGCGCCGACGATCACGTCCTCGGCGACCTCGTTGGCCCCGGCCTCGACCATCACGATCGCGTCCTCGGAGGCGGCGATGGTGATGTCGAGCTGGCTGGCGTCCATCTGGGAGCGCAGCGGGTTGATCGCGTACTGGCCGTCGATCAGGCCGACGCGCACCGCGGCGATTTCCTTGGTGAAGGGGACGTCGGAGATCGCGAGGGCGCAGGAGGCGCCGGTCAGCGCCAGCACGTCCGGGTTGTTCTCCTTGTCGGCCGAGAGGACGAACGCGATGATCTGCGTCTCGTGGTTCCAGCCGTGGGGGAACAGCGGCCGGATCGGACGGTCGATCAGGCGGCTGGAGAGCGTTTCCTTCTCGTTGGGCCGCCCCTCGCGCTTGAAGAAGCCGCCGGGGATCTTTCCCGCGGCGTACATCCCCTCGCGGTAGTCCACGGTCAGCGGGAGGAAGGTGATGTCCTTCGCCTCCCGGGCCATGCAGGCGGTGACGAGGACGACCGTGTCCCCTTGGCGGACGGTGACCGCGCCGCCGGCCTGGCGGGCGATGCGCCCCGTCTCGATGACCAGCGGACGGCCGCCGGCGTCGACTTCGACAGTGTGGATCGGCACGTTGAACTCCCGCCGCCTCCCCTAGAGGCGGCCAACACATGAGGCCCGGCGCGCGCCGTCGGCAGGCCGCGCGCGGTGCGCGGCCCTGGGCGGGAGCGTCGGAACCTTCGGGATGGACTGAACCGTGAAGACACCGAACCGCGCCGCGCGGAGCGCGGCGCGGAAGAACGACCCGTCGGTGTCCTGGTGGACTGCCAACCGAGAAACCGAGCGCCGCGCCGCGCCGGCCGGAAGACGCCGGCCCGCGGCGCGGGGACTCACTTGCGCAGGCCGAGCCGCTGAATCAGCTCGCGGTAGCGGCCGATGTTCTTGCGGCGCAGGTAGTTCAGCAGCCTGCGGCGCTGGCCGACGAGCTTGAGCAGGCCGAGCCGCGACGCGTGGTCCTTCGGGTGGCTCTTGAAGTGCTCGGTCAGGTGCTGGATCCGATCGGTCAGCAGCGCGATCTGCACTTCGGGAGAACCCGTGTCGGTCGGGTGCACCTGGAACGAGTGGATCGTGTCTTCGCGGACTTCGCTGTGAGCGGGCAAGGCCGGAACTCCTCGCGGCCGTCGTCCCGGGGGACCGCGGACCGCGTCAGGCGGATCAAATCTTCCGCATGGGATGATTCCAAATACGATGACGGCGAAGGATTCTAAAGCGGCCCCGCGCCTTCGGCAACAACGAAGTTGCCTTGCTCCGAACGGCCGACGCCCGCGACCCCTCCGCGGAGGACGACGCGGGGCGACAAGCGGCCCCCTTCGCCGATCTCGCCGATCCCCTCCATGCGGGCGTCGGGGCCGAGGACGCGGGCCGGCCCGCAAAGACCGGCCGGATCCCCCTCGACCTCGCGGCCGCCGCGGAAACGGTCCGCGCCCCCTTCGTCGAGCCGGACGACCGGGAGCGGCAGCGGGATCGCCTCGGGCGGCAGGAGGGCCGCCAGAAGCGCCTCGCTCGTCGCCTCGGCGCGCGCCGGCGTCGCGCCGCGCGCCCGGAGCGGGCCGATCGCCGTGCGGCGCAGCGCGGCGAGGCAGGCCCCGCTGCCGAGGAGCCGTCCGAGGTCGCGCGCGAGGGAGCGGATGTAGGTGCCGCTCGAGACGCGCGCCGCGAAGGCCAGGCGTCCCCGTCCCGCGGGGAGGAAGCGGAGGCGGTGGACGGTCACTTCGACCGCCGGCAGGACCGGCGGCCGCCCGTGCCGGGCCAACTCGTGGGCCGGCGTGCCGCCGATCTTCTTCGCCGAGTAGACCGGCGGGATCTGCATCTGGCGGCCGGTCAGGCGGGCCGCGGCGGCGTCGAGGACGGCGCGGGGCGGCAGCGGCGGGGGGACGAACCCCGCGACGTCCACGCCGTCGAGATCGCCGGTTTCCGTTTCCAGCCCCAGCAGCACGACGCCGACGTAGGTCTTCGGCCAGTCGTGGAGATAGGGCACGAGGCGGGTCGCGGGGCCGACGAGCAGCGGCAGCAGGCCGGAGGCGAGCGGGTCGAGCGTCCCGGCGTGGCCGATCCGCCGCTCGCCGAGCCTCTTCCGGGCCCAGGAAACGACGTCGTGGCTCGTCGCTCCGGTCGGTTTGTCGGCCAGGAGCAGGCCGACCAGGCCGCTGGGACGCCTCATCCGAGGAACTCGCGCGCGGTCTCGGTCACCGTGCCCGGCACGATCTCCTCGGCCTCGATGACGATCTGGTCGAAAAGACGGCCGAGCGGCGCCTCCGCCGCGGCCACCGCGGAGAAAGCGATCTCGGCCCTTTGCAGCAGATCTTGGTATTCGGTCTCGGCGGCGGCGACGTTGTGCCGCGCGCGGACCCGGTCGATCAAGGAGCGGACCACCCGGCGCTTGTCCTTCAGCGATCCGCTCCCGACGACGCGCAGCTCGAGAACCAGCAGGCCAACGACGACGGCCATCAGTCGGCCTTGGGGATCTCGAGCGACTCGCGCTTGGACAACTCGATCGTGAACGCCTCGATCTCGTCGCCCGGTTTGAGGTCCTGGTACCGTTCGAGGCCGATCCCGCATTCGAAGCCGGTCTTGACCTCCTTGGCGTCGTCCTTGAAGCGGCGCAGCGAGTCGATCCGCCCTTCGTGGACGACCACGTTGTCCCGCAGCAGGCGCACCTTGGCGTCGCGGCGGACCGTCCCTTCGACGACGTAGCAGCCGGCGATCGTGCCGACCTTCGCCACGCGGAAGACCTGCCGCACCTCCGCCCGGCCGAGGAAGACCTCCTTCTCGACGGGGGAGAGGGTGTTGAGCATCGCCTGCTTGATCTCGTCGGTGACGTTGTAGATCACCGTGTGCAGGCGGATGTCCACGCCCTCGCGCTTGGCGATGTCGCCGACGCCCCGCTCCGGGCGGACGTTGAAGCCGACGACGATCGCGCCGGAGGCGGAGGCGAGGAGGATGTCGGTCTCGGAGATCGCGCCGGTTCCGGCGTGGATGACCTTGACCACGACTTCCGTGGTGGAGAGGTCTTCGAGCGACTTCCGCAGCACCTCGACGGAGCCTTGGACGTCGGCCTTGACGACGATCGGCAGCTCGTGGACCTCGCCCTCCTGGATGCGGGAGGCGAGGGTTTCGAGCGTCGGGAGCTTCATCCGGCGGGCGGCGTCCTCTTCCTGCTGCTTGGCCAGCCGGTAGTTGGCGATCTGCCGCGCCTTCGCCTCGTCCGGGAAGACCTGGAAGAGGTCGCCGGCGGCCGGCACGCCGTCGAGGCCCATCACCACGACCGGCGTGGACGGACCGGCCTCGGTCAGGCGGCGGTCCCGCTCGTCGGCGAGGGCGCGGACGCGCCCCAGCGCCGAGCCGACGACGAAGACGTCGCCGACCTTGAGCGTGCCGTTCTGCACGAGGATCGTCGCCACCGGGCCGCGCGCGCGGTCCAGCTTGGCTTCGAGGACGGTGCCGCTGGCGGGCCGCGCCGGGTTGGACTTCAGCTCGGCCATGTCGGCGACGAGCAGGATCATGTCGAGCAGTTGGTCGAGGCCGATCTTGGCCTTCGCCGAAACCTGCACGGCCACGGTCTCGCCGCCGTACTGCTCGACGAGCACGTTGCGCTCGGCCAGCTGCTGCAGCACCCGCTCCGGGTTGGCGTTCGCCTTGTCGATCTTGTTGACCGCCACGACGAGCGGCACGCCGGCCGCCTTGGCGTGGTTGATCGACTCCAGCGTCTGGGGCATCACGCCGTCGTCGGCGGCGACGACGAGCACGACGATGTCGGTCACGCGCGCGCCGCGGGCGCGCATCAGCGTGAACGCCTCGTGGCCCGGGGTGTCGAGGAAGACGATCTCGCGCTCGGTCCCCTCGCGCATCTGGCGGACCTTGTAGGCGCCGATGTGCTGGGTGATGCCGCCCGCTTCGCGCTCGGCGACGCGGGTGGCGCGGATCGCGTCGAGCAGGCTCGTCTTGCCGTGGTCGACGTGTCCCATGATCGTGACGACCGGCGGACGGGAGACGAGCTGCTCGGCGGCTTCGGCCTCGGCGGGGGTCGCCTCGGCGATCGCCTCCTCGGCCATGTCCACCTGCTGCGCCGTGCCGCCGAACGCTTCGACGACCCACCGGGCCGTCTCGAGGTCCAAGGCGTGGTTGATCGTCGCCATGATCCCCTTCTCGAGGAAGAGGCGCTTGATCACGTCCTTGGCCTTGCGGTCCATCCGCTCCGAAAGGTCCTTGACGGTGATCCCTTCGGAAACCTTGACCTCGCCGACCGGCTTCTCGGCCTCGACGTGGCGCGGGGAGGGGGTCGGCGCGGCGGCGGGAGCGGCCGCGCGCCCGCGGGCGGGACCCTGCGGTCCGCGGCGGTC
>JAJFTU010000473.1 GCA_021372775.1 bacterium
GGGCGAGGCCGGCGGCGCGGCGGACGGTGCGCGAATCTCCGGCGAGGCCGGTTCGGCCGCGCGCGGCACGACGGTCGGAAACGAGCCCTCTTCGGCCGGCCGTCTCTTCTCGGGCGCGGTGCGGGGCTCGGCGTCGTTCCCCGGCGGCTCTTCGCTCGACGGTCCGCTCGGGCAGGGCATCGGCGCCGCCGCGGCTTCGGCCTCGCGGAGCGACGCCTCGGGCGCCGGCTCCTTCGGCGCGACGCCCGGCGCGTCGGCGGGAACTTCGGCGGGCGCGTCGGCGCAAGGCGCGGATGCCGCGCCGCGGACTCCGGCGGGAGCGTCGGCCGTCCCCGGCGCGCCTGCGGCCTCCTTCCTCGCCGCGGCCGGTCGGCCGTCCTCCGCCCCGGCGGCGAACCCCATCGCCTCGAACCCGGCGCCGGCCGGATCCCCCGCGGCCGGCGGGCGTCCGTCGGGCGCCGCGACCGCGACCGGGACCTTCTCCGCCGCGTCGGCCGCTTCGTCCGCGTCTTCCGCGTCGTCCGCCGCGTCGGCGCAGGCCTCGCGGAGCGCCGGCTTCGGTTCGGCGGCCGGATCGTCGGCAGGCGCCCAAGCCGCCGTCGGCGCGGCCTCGGCGGGATCGCCGAACGCCGTCTCCGAAACACCGAACGCGGCCTCGGCGGGGTTGCCTGGCGCGACGTCGGCCTCTTGGAATGCGGCCTCGGCGGGATCGCCGAACGCCGTCTCCGGAACGCCGAACGCGGCCTCGGCGGGGTCGCCTGGCGCGGCGTCGGCGGGCTCGAGCGCGGCTTCGGCCGACGCCGTCTCGCGGACTCCCGCCCGGTCCGACCGGTCCGCGGCGTGGCCCGCGCAGGCCTCGCGCGGCGCGGCCTCCGCCCGGCAGGCGGCGCCCGATCCGCGCGTCGCCGACGCGTCCCTCGCGACGGCCCCGGAACGCGGCGGCGCGGCCGATGCGGCCCCCGCGGCGGCCGATGCGGCCTTCGGGCGCGGTCCGCGCGGCGGAGCGGCCTCGGCGTCGGGCGGCGACTCGGCGCAGGCGACTTCCGGGCCGGCCGTCGCGGCGCGGTCGTCGGCCGATTCCATCTCCTCGGGCGCCGGGCGGCAGCCGAGCGGAACGCCCGCCGCGGGCGCCGAATCGCTGGCCCGCTTCGCCGAACTCGCCCGCCGGCTCGACCTTCTCGCCGCGGGCAACGGCGGCCCGCGGCGCGCGCCGCAGCCGGACGTCGCGGCGCCGCGGCCGGGGACGTCTTCGACGACCGCCCTTGGCGCCCAACCCATCTCCGGCGACGGCGGCGCGACCGTGCTCGGCGCCCAACCCATCTCCGGCAACGGCGGCACGACCGCCGCGGCGCCCGGCCTCGGGCTGCAGTCCGCTTCCGGCAACGGCGGCGCGATCGCCGCAGTGCCGGGCTTCGGCCCGCAGTCCGCTTCCGGCAACGGCGGCGCGACCGTGCTCGGCGCCCAATCCATCTCCGGCAACGGCGGCGCCATCGCCGCGGCGACCGCCCTCGACGTCCAGTCCGTCGCCGGCAACGGCGGCGTCGTCCCGGCGTCGGCCGGCGACGTCCTCCGGGCGTCCGCCGCGGCCGGACGCGACGCAGGCGCCCTCGGCGACGCCGACGCTCCGCGGACGGTTCCGCAGGGCGATTCTCGCGCCGCGCAGGCTTCGTCCGCCTCGGCGCCGACCGCGTCGGGCGCCGGCCCCTTCGCCGCCCGCGGCGCCCTCGACGCCGCGCTGGCCTTGAGCGCCGGCCGCTCCGGCGACGCCGCCGCGCGGCAGCCTCGCCTCGGCGGCGCGTCCGGCGCGTCCGGCGCGAACGCGCGCGCCGTCG
>JAJFTU010000474.1 GCA_021372775.1 bacterium
AGGCGCGGCTGCCGCGGGCGACGGCGTTCACGGTCGAGGTGCCCGCGGGACTGAAGGCGCTCGACGGCTCGGTTCTCCGCGCGCCGTACCGGTTCACGTTCAACACCGCGCGGCCGGAGATCACCGACATATCGCCTTCCACCGGCTTTCCGTGGCTCGCGCCCGACCAGACGTTCCGCGTCTCGGCGAACCAGCCGCTGCGCGACCTTGCACGGCACGCCCGCCTTCTCGTCGGCGCCGAAGGCCGCCCGGTCGCGCTGCGCGTGGCGCGGGAGGCCCTTGCGCTGCAGGACGAGCTGGACGAGGAGAAGAGGACCGATCCGCAGAGCCGGCGAATTGCGGTGTGGGCGGAAGAGATCGAGTCCGGTCGCGACGTACGGACCAACTACGATTTGCGCGCGGACGAGCGGCTCCCGCTGAACGCGGAAGTGCGCTTCGTCGTGGACGGCGATCTCCGCGCGACGGAAGGGAACCTGACGCTGGAGAAGCCGTTCGAAGTCTCCTACCGCACTTTTGGGGCGATGCGCTTCTTCGGCCCCGAGCCCGGCGTCAACGAAACGGTTCCGCCGTGGGGGCGGATCACTCTTCGCGTCTCGAACGAGCCCGACCTCGCGTCCCTCCGCGCGCGGTTCCGGATCGATCCGCCCGTCGCGGTCGACTGGGACAAGGCCCAAACGCAGACGACGACGCCGGACAAGGGATCGACGCGGCGGGAGGCGATCGTCCAGTTGCCGGCGAATCTCGCCACGGGAACGAGCTACACGATCTCCATCGCGGCCGGCGTGCGCGATCAGGCGGGCCAGACGGCGCCGGCGTTCGTCTCCCGGTTCACGACGACCGACTACCCGGCGCTGGTCCAGTTGGACCGCGGAAAATGGCTCGTCGCGGCGGGACCCGACGGCGCCTTTCGCGTGCGCACGCTCAACATCCCGATGCTGCGGGCCAAGGTCTGGACGCTTGCGCCGAACGAACTGGGGATGGCCGCCGAGGAGTCCGCGACGGGGCGGTCCTGGCGGCCGGACCGCAAGCCGCGCGAGATCGTCGTCGCCACGCACTCTCGGAAGAATGTCTTCCGCTGGATCCCGATCGACGTGCGCCGCTTGCTGCCGCCGGGCCGCACCGACGGCTTCGTCCTGATGCGCTTCGACGTCGCCCCCTCGTTCCACGGCGCGACCGAGGCGCTCGTCCAGCTGAGTCATCTCGCCGTCCACGCCAAGCTCGGCGCCGCCTCGAGTCTCGTCTACGTGACCGACCTCGCGACCGGCGCGCCGGTCGCCGGCGCCGCGGTCGACGTCTACGAAGGCGGAACCCCGAGGCTCGCCGGCGTGACCGACGCGGCGGGCGTCGCGCTGCTCCCCGGCCTGGCGAGTCCGCGAACCGACATGGAGCACGGTTTCCGTGCGCGGCCGCTCGCCGTGGTCGCGCGCAAGGGCGGGCAGAGCGGCGCGACGGTCACCGGCATGGGCGACGACCTCCCGCAGGAGGTGTCCGACGACCGCGACGTCTTGATGGACCGAAAGGAGCCGCGGGGCTACGTCTTCACCGACCGAGGCGTCTATCGTCCGGGGGAAGAAGTCGACGTCGTCGGCGTCCTGCGCGTGCGCGACGCGCGCGGCCTGCGCACGCCGGCGGGAATCGCGGCGAAGATCGAGGTGCTTGATCCGCGAGGAGAGACGATCGCCTCGCGCGAGACGACGACGACGCGATTCGGCACGCTCAGCGCGCGCGTGCCCCTGAGCCGAGAGGCGCCCTTGGGGGGTTACGACGTCCGCGTCTCGTTCGAGGTCGATGGGCAGACGGTCACGGATGGGGGCGGCTTTGGCGTCGCCGAATACCGCGCGCCACAGTTTCGCGTCCTCGCGAGGGCGCGAAAGGCGAGCGTCCTCGCCCGGGAGTCGCTGGCGGCGGACTTCGACGCGCGCCAGCTCTTCGGCGCGCCGATGCCGGAAGCGCCCGTCTCATGGACCGTGCGCTGCGGGCCCGCGGAGTTCGTCCCGCCGGGACACGACGACTACGTCTTCGGGCCGAACACGGGTTACTGGGACGACGACGGCGCGTCGGGAAGCTGCTTCCTCGAAGGCAAGGGGCGGACCGACGCCGCGGGGCGGTTCGCGCTCGAAGCCGCGACGGCGGAGGAGACGCACGGCCGAGCCTCCCGGCGCATCGTCGAGGCGGAGGTGGCCAACGCCGACCGGCAACGGGTCGCCGCGAGGACGTCGATCCTCGTCCATCCGGCGGCCGCCTACGCGGGGATCCGGGCGCCGGCGGGGTTCGCCGCCGCCGGGCGTCCGCTCGCGGTCGGGCTGATCGCGGTCTCGCCGGAGGGCGCGCCGCTCTCCGGCTTGCCGATCACGCTGACCGCGTCGTTGCGGACGTCGGACGCCGTCCGCACGCGCCGCCAGGACGGCGGGTGGACGACGACGTACAAAACGCGCGAGACGGAAGTCGGCCGATGCGCGACGACGTCGACGCCGGACGAGCGGACGTGCGAATTCACGTTCGCCGCCGCGGGGGTCTACGTCCTTCGCGCGACGGTGGCCGACGCGGCGGGCCGAACGCAGACGACGTCGATGTCGCTCAGCGCAACGGGGGCGCGCGCGTCGCGTCCGAACGCCGGCGACGAACGCGAGCTCGCGCTCCGCACCGAACGTCCCAACTACGCTCCCGGCGAGACGGCGCGGATCGTCGTCGAGAACCCTTGGCCGGAGGCCGACGGCCTCCTGACGATCGAGCGCGAGGGGATCATTGCGGAACGACCGATCCACCTCGTCGGCGCGGCGCCGGTCCTCGAAGTCCCCGTCACCGAAGCCATGGCGCCGAACGTCTTCGTCTCCGTCTTGTTGACGCCCGATCGGCGGCGCGCCGCAGGCCGCGACGAAGACGTCGCCGGTCCCCTTGTCCGCGCGGGATCGGTCCCGCTGGACATCGACTTGAAGATCAAGCGGCTGGCGGTCGTCGTGAAGTCGGACGCCCCGGAGAAGAAGCCGCGCCAGAAGACGACGCTCGAGCTGCAAGTGAACGATTGGCGCGGCGTCGGCGTGCCGGCGGAGCTCGAAGTCTGGGCGGTCGACGAGGGGGTGCTGAACCTCACCGACCACCGCCCCCAGGATCCCGTCGAGATCTTCAACTTGAGCGCCGGCCTGCGGGTCCGGACGCTTTCGTCGCTGCGGGCGCTGAATCTCCGGCGGCGGGACGGCGACGACGACGAGTCGCCGAGCCTCACGCTGCGACCGCGCCGTCCCACCATCAGCAGGACCGCGACCGCGACCGCGATGGCGATGCCGCTCGTCGTGTCGGGCGAGGGCGACCCGTCGGTTCCGGAGACGTCGCCCGCGGCGGACGTGCGGCGTCTGTTCAAGACAACGCCCCTGTTCGCGCCGCACGTGACGACCGACGAGCGCGGGCGCGCGACGGTGTCGTTCGACCTTCCCGACAACGTGACGACCTACCGCGTTTTCGCGGTGGCGGTGGACGAGACGGACCGCGCCGGCCTCGGCGAGACGAAGGTCGTTGTGAGCAAGCCGCTCCTCGCGATGCCGGCGCTGCCGCGCTTCGCGCGGGTCGGCGACGAGTTCGAGGCGGGCGTGGTCGTCCACGCCCCGAAGGCCGCGGCGCGCGCGGTCGCGGTCAGGGCCGAGGCCGAGGGGCTGACGCTCGTCGGCGCGGCGACGCGAACCGTCGAGTTGCCGGAAGGGCGGCCGCGCGAGGTGCGCTTCAAGTTCGCGGCGGAGAAGCCGGGGACGGCGACGCTGCGGTTCTTCGTCGAGGGCGGCGGCGAGAAGGACGCGGTGGAACAGAAGCTCCCCGTCGACGTCGCCGCCGCCTTGGAAACGGTCGCCGCCTACGGCGACACGGGCGGCCGGCGCGCGGAGGCGCTCGCCGCGCCGCGCGACGCGCGTCCGGACGCGGGCGGGCTCACGGTCACGCTCGCCTCGAGCGCGATCGGCGGCTACGCCGAGGCGATGCGGCAGCTCGTCGAGTACCCGTTCGGCTGCGTCGAGCAGCTTTCCTCGCGACTGATCCCGTTCGTCGCGCTCGGCGACCTGCAGCGGGCTTTCGGCGTCGCGCCGACGACCGACCGCGAGGCGCTCGCTCGGGCCGAGGAGCTGGACGCGCTCTACGCCCGCATCTTCGGCCAGCCGTCGCCGGCGTCCGCCGGCGACGCGCCGGACGCCGTCGCGCGCCGGGCGATCGAGCGGATCTCGGCGCTGCAGACGTACGCAGGCGGTTTCCGTTACTGGCCGTCCTCCACGTGTCCCTCGTACGACGGCTCGTCCTACGCCTTCCTCGCCCTCGCCCGCGCGAAGAAGGCCGGCTATGCCGTCCGCGACGACGTTCTCGAAAACGCGCGTTCGTTCCTCGCCAAGTCGGTCGCGGCAGGCAGGCCGAAGCGTTGCCGCGGGAAGGAGACTGCCGTCTCCCTCGGCGAACGCGTCTTCGCGGTCTGGGCTCTGCACCGCGGCGGCAGGCCGGCGCCCGCGACGTACGGCGCGCTCTACGCCCAGCGGGCGGAGCTGCCGCTCTACGCCAAGGCGATGCTCGCCGACGCGATGATCGGCGGCGGCGGCGACGCGGCGCGCGGCAAGGGGCTGCTCGGCGAGGTCCTCGGCGCCGCGCGCGAGACGGCGGGCGAGGTCCACTTCGAGGAGTCCGCGGAGGACTCCGCCTGGAGCTTCTGGTCCTCGCCGACGAGAACGACGGCGATCGCGTTGATGATCATGGCCGACGTCGAGCCGGACCATCCGTACGTCGGCAAGGCGGCGCGCTGGCTCGCCGCGGCGCGGGACAGGAAGGGGCAGTACCGCACGACGCAGGAGTCGGCCTTCGCGCTGATGGCGCTGACCGAGCTGCTGCGGACGAAGGAGAAGGCGGTTCCCGACTTCGCGGCCGACGTCTCGCTGGGCGGCGCGTCGTTGGCGCGGGAGGCGTTCCGCGGGCGAAGCCTCGACGCGAGGCGGATCGAGCGGCCGATCGGCGAGGTGCTGTCGCTGCCGGCCGAGACGCCGCTCGTCTTTTCGAAGCGAGGAGCGGGCGTCCTCTACTACAGCGCGTCGCTCCGCTACGCGCCGACGAAGATCGACCTTGCGCCGCTCGACCGCGGGATCATCGTGCAGCGGTCGATCGAAGCGTGGGACGGCGCCGCGGAAACGGCGTTCAAGGCGGGCGACCTGCTGCGGCTGCGTCTGCGCATCGAAACGCCGGCCGAGCGGCGGTTCGTCGTCGTCTCGGCGCCGATCCCCGCCGGGCTCGAGGTCGTCGATCCGTCGTTCGCGACGACGGCGAAGCCCGACGACGACGACGGGTACGGCGACGACGGACTCCTGCGTTGGCCGCTCTGGTGGGTCTGGTCCCACAAGGAACTGCGCGACGACCGGGTCCTCGCCTTCGCCGACGAGCTGCCGGCCGGCATGCACACGTTGACCGTGGCCCTTCGCGCGACGACGGCCGGGACGTTCCTCCTGCCGCCGGCGCGGGCAGAGGAGATGTACGCGCCGGAGGTCTTCGGCCGCTCCGAGGGAGGCGTCTTCACCGTCGCGCCGCCGGCCGACTGAGGGCGCCGTCGAAACGGCGTCCCGCCGCGCGACGGAGAGCATCTCGAATCGGCTTCCCGTCGCGCGATGACGCGCATTGCGAAACGGCGCCCGCGGTCGATCGGCCGCGGGCGTCGCTGCGCTATGATGCGACGGCTTGGTTTGGTTGCTTTCGGACTTGTCCCTCAGGGGGAACAGATGACGACGAACCGCTCCTCCCGCGTCGGCGTCCGCCTCGCCGCGGTCTCTCCGTTCGGCCTCGCCGCCCTGCTCGCGTTGCTCGCCGTCGGCGTTCAGCCGGCGGGCGTTTCCCAAGGCGGAGCGCCGGCCGCGAAGAGCGGCGCGGAGCTGCTCGTCGTCGCCGCCCGCCCCCAGGAGGAAGCGCACGGGAAGGCGCAGGTCGCGGTGACCTTCTCCAAGCCGGTCGTCTCCCTGTCCGACGCGCAGGCCGCGGCCGAGGGCCCCGCGCCGGCGCGGATCTCCCCCGCCGTTCCGGGCGAATGGCGCTGGCTCGGCTCGGCGACGGTCGAGTTCGTGCCGGAGCGGCCTCTGCCGCTCTCGACCGAGTTCTCGGTCGAGGTGCCCGCGGGGCTGCGGGCGATCGACGGCTCGGTCCTCGCCGAGCCGTACCGCTACAAGTTCCACACCCCGGCGCCCGCGGTCGAAGACGTCGCGCCGAGTCCGGGATACGCGTGGTTGGTCCCCGACCAGACGTTCGACCTCGAGTTCAACCAGCCGGTGCGCGACCTCGTCCTCCGCGCGCGGCTGCTCGCCGGCGAGGCGGGCCGCCCGATCGCGCTCCGCGTGGTGAAGGAGACGACGAAGCTGGAGGCCGAATTGGAGGAGGCGCGGAAGGAGCCCGGCAACCAGTACTGGATCGCCGAGTTGCAGCGCCGGATCAAAGAGGGGAACGACAAGCGGACCGTCTACGAGCTGAAGCCGGAGCAGCCCCTGCCCAGCGGCGAGCGAGTGATCCTCGTCGTGGACCAAGAGCTCGCGGGGAGCGAGGGGCCGCTGACGTTGCCGAACCCCTACCGCGTCGAGTATCGGACGTACGGGGCGATGCAGTTCGTCGAGCCCGACTACGACGCCGGCCCGTGGGGCCCTTGCGTCCTGCACGCCACGAACGAGCCGGACCTCAAGTCGCTCAAGGGGAAGCTCTCGATCGAGCCGCCGGTCAAGATCGACTGGGACGAGGCGAGCGCCGACATCCGCAACGGGCGCCGGCCGTACGCCTCCATCCCGGCGGACTACAAGCCCGGCACGACCTACAGGCTCACCGTCGACGACGGCGCGCTCGACCGCTTCGGCCAGTCCGCGCCGTTCTTCACCCTCCAGTGCAGGACGGAAGACATCGACCCGGAAGTCGCCGTGGACCGCAACGAGGCGCTGCTCGAAGGAACGGGCGACGGCGCGCTCCCGATCCGCACCGTCAACCTGCTCGCCCTGCGGGCGAGGATCTGGGCGCTCGAGCCGGGCGAGCTCGCCCAGTTCGTCGCGACCCGCTACGCGGCCAAGCGCGCGGTCCCGCAGCGCGCGCCGATCGAGCGGATCATCTCGCCGCGCTCCCGCCGCAACGTCTACAAGTGGACGCCGCTCGACCTGCACGCGACGCTGCCGACCGGGCGGCAGGACGGCCTCTTCCTCGTCGAGCTCTCCGCGAAGGCCGCGACCGGCGACCAGCCGCTGACGGCGCTGGCGCAGCTCAGCCATCTCGCCGTGCACGCCAAGCTCGGCGCCGCGTCGAGCCTCGTCTACGTCACCGACTTGGCGTCGGGGAAGCCGGTTCCGGGCGCGACGATCGAGGTCTACGACGCCTCCGGCGAGGTCAAGCTGCGCGGCGTCGCGAACGACGAAGGGATCGCCCGCATGGCCGGCCTCGCCGGCCAGCTCAAGGGGAACTCGTGGGAGGCGGAGCGCGGGCTGGTCGTCGCCGCGCGCAAGGACGCCTTCCTCGGCGCGACCGTCGCCGCGTGGTCGGACGACCTCACGACGTGGCGCTACGCCCGCGGCGACGCCTTCGCCGGCGGGCCGGAAGGGTTCGGCTACATCCAGCCGGAGCGCGGCGTCTACCGCCCCGGCGACGAGCTCGACCTCGTCGGCGTGGTCCGGACGCGCGACGCGCGCGGCCTGCGCGCGCCGGCGCCGGGACGCCGGGTCGAGCTGAAGATCACCGACTCCCGCGACGCGGAGGTCGCGACGCAAACGCTGGCGACGAACCGCTTCGGCACGTTCAGCGCGCGCGTCCCGCTGCCCAAGGGCGGCGCGCTCGGCGCGTACTCGGCCCAGGCCAAGATCGACGCCGAGGGGGGACCGATCACGGTCTCCGCCTCGTTCCGCGTCGAGGAGTACCGCGCGCCGCAGTTCCTCGTGGACATGAAGACGGCGCGGGAGAGCGTGATCGCCGGCGAGCCGCTCGCGGCGCAGGCGGTCGCGCGCCGCCTCTTCGGCGCGCCGATGGCCGGCGCGGCGGCGACCTGGAGCGCGGAGCGCTCGACGACCGACTTCGCGCCGGCCGGTCGGGGCGAGTACACGTTCGGCCCGCACACCTGGGGCTGGGACGACGGGGCGCCGGCCGAGCAGGGCGGCGTCTTCGCCTCGGGCGAAGGGAAGACCGACGCGGCCGGGGTCCTCGCGGTGAAGGCGGGGATCGCCGAAGCGCCGGGCTCGCGCCCTTGGCGCTACACGATCGAGACGGAGGTGTCGGACGTCGATCGGCAGCGGATCGCGGGGCGGACGGAGATCGTCGTCCATCCGGCCGCGGCCTACGTCGGGCTCAAGACGGCCGAGGGCTTCCTCGCGCCCGGGCGGCCGACGTCGATCGGGCTGATCGCCGCCGCGCCGGACGGCGCGCTGGTGCCGGGGCTGCCGCTGACGCTGACGATCAAGGAACGGAGCTGGAAGTCGATCCGCAAGAAGGAACGCAGCGGCGAGTGGTTCACCGTCTCCGAGCCGGTGGAGACCGAGGTCTCGACCTGCGCGGTCGAGTCGGCCGCGGCGGAACGAACCTGCGCCTTCACGCCGCCGCACGCCGGCCTCTACATGGTCGAGGCGACGCTGACCGACCGCGTCGGCCGCACGCAGAAGTCGTCGGAGTGGACCTACGTCGTCGGGCCGGGCTGGGCCAGTTGGCAGCAGGACGACACGACCGGCCTCGAGCTGGTCGCGGACCGTCCGGTCTACGAGCCGGGGCAGACGGCGAAGATCCTCGTGAAGAGCCCGTGGCCGGACGCGGAGGGGCTGCTGACGGTCGAGCGCGAAGGGATCGTCTCCGCGCGGCGGATCCGCCTCGCCGGTTCGTCCTCGACGGTCGAGGTGCCGATCACGGAGGAGATGTCGCCGAACACCTACGTCTCGGTGCTGCTGACGCGAGGCCGCGTCCTCTCGCCGCCCGCGGCCGAAGGGGACATCGATCCGGGGCGGCCGGCGGCGCGGATGGGATTCGCCGAGCTGAAGATCGAGAAGAAGATCAAGCGGCTGGCGGTGGACGTGAAGCTGGACGCGCCGGAGAAGCGGCCGCGCGAGAAGGTGACGGTCGAGCTGCAGGTCAACGATTGGCGCGGCGCCGGCGTCGCGGCCGAGCTCGAGGTCTGGGCGGTGGACGAAGGGGTGCTGCGCCTGACCGACTACAAGCCGGACGATCCGGTGGACAGGCTGAACCCGCCGGCGCCGCTGCGGGTGCTGTCGCTGGAGTCGATCGCCTCGCTGCTCAAGCGGCGGCGCTACGGCGAGAAAGGCGCCGACGAGGTCGCCGGCGTCACGGTCGGCGGCAGGAACTCCGTGGCCATGCCCAAGGCGCTGTGGGGCGGCGGCGGCGGCGAGGCCGCGGGCGCCGGGATCCGCAGCGACTTCAAGACGACCGTCCTCTTCATGCCGCACGTCGTGACCGACGGCCGCGGCCACGCCTCGGTGTCGTTCGACTTGCCGGACAATCTCACGACCTTCCGCGTGATCGCGCTCGCCGTCGGCGAGAAGGACCGCTTCGGCCTCGGCGAGTCGAAAGTCGCGGTGAGCAAGCCGCTGCTCGCGCTGCCGGCGCTGCCGCGCTTCGTGCGGGTCGGGGACGCGCTCGAGGCGGGGATCGTCGTCCACGCGCCGAAGGCGGCGGTGCGCGCGGTCGAGGTGCGGGCGGAGGCCGAGGGGCTGACGCTCGTCGGCGAGGCGACCCGCCGCGTCGAGCTGCCGGACGGGCGGCCGCGCGAGGTGCGGTTCAAGTTCGCGGCCGAGCGGCCGGGCACGGCGCGGCTGCGTTTCTTCGTCTCCGGCGGCGGCGAGAAGGACGCGCTGGAGCAGAAGATCCCCGTGATCCTGCCGGCGGCGCTGGAGACGGTCGCCGCCTACGGCGACACGACCGACCGGCGCGTCGAGGCGCTCGCGGCGCCGCGCGACGCGCGTCCGGAC
>JAJFTU010000475.1 GCA_021372775.1 bacterium
GGCACCTTCGTCAACCAAGAGAAGATCGACCACCCGACCCCCGTAGAGGCCGGGGACCGGATTTCGGTCGGCCGCACGACCCTCGTCTTCGGCCCGCCCCCCGCGCGCTCCCTCTCGGTCAGCGACGCGGACCGCCCGGAGACGCGCACGCTCGGCTCGCTGCGCGTGCAGGAGGCGCCGCTCACCGCCCTGACCCGCATCCTCGTGGACGCCGCGCGCGCCATCACCTCGCACCGCCCCGCGCAGGAGGTGCTGCAGCAGTTGCTCGAGCTCGCCCGCCGCGCCACGCGCGCCGAGCGCGGGATGATCGCCCGCCGCGAGCCGTCGAACCTCCTCGCGCCGGTCGTCTTCTCGCCCCCCAAGGCCAGCCCGCCGGTGATCAGCCGCCGCGTCCTCGAACGGGTGCTCGAAGGGGGCGAGGCGCTGAGCCTCGAGGACCTGCCGGACGAGCTCGCCTCGCGCGGCACGATCATGGGCGCCGGCATCCGCTCGATCCTCTGCGCGCCGCTCGGCCTCGAGCGCCCCTTCGCCGGCGTCTTCTACCTCGACAGCCTCGTCGGCCGCGCCGACTTCCAGCCGCAGCACCTCGAGGTCGTGGCGATCCTCGCCGGCATGGCCGACGTTGTCCTCGACCAGGAGCGGATGCGCGCCGAGCGCGAGCGGCTGCGCCGCGTCGAGTCGGAGCTGCGCGCCGCGGCCGAGATCGAGACCGCTCTGCTGCCGCCCGAAGACCCGGCGATGCCGGCCGGCTTCGCCGCCGCCGGCTTCCACCGCGCCTGCCAGACGATCGGGGGCGACCTCTACGACTTCTACCAGTGCGGCGGCAACGTCGGCGTGATGCTCGCCGACGTCGCGGGGAAGGGGCTCCCCGCGGCGCTGCTGATGGCGAACCTTCACGCCCGCTGGCACGGCGTGCGCCTCGCCGCCGACGCTCCCGGGACGTGGATGGGCCGCCTCAACGAAGAGTTCCAGAAGGCGCATCCCGGCAACCGCTTCGTCACGATGGCCTTCGGCCAGGTGAACGCGGAGCGGAACGAGCTGCTCTTCGCCAGCGCCGGCCACAACCCCGCGCTGCTGCTGAACGGCGACCGCTTCGAGTGGCTCTCCAGCACCGGCCCGGTCCTCGGAATCATTCCGAACCAGGACTTCGAGCTGCTCGTGCGCCCGTTCCCGCCCGGCTCGCGCCTCGTGATCTACAGCGACGGCGTGACCGACCAGCGGAATTCGCGCGGCGATTCGTTCGGCCCCGAGCGCCTGCTGCGCGCGGTGCAGAACGCGGAAGGCAAGCCGCCGCGCGGCCTGATCGAAGCGGTGCGCGACGAATTGGAGTTCTTCGCCGGCGACGCGCCGCAGGACGACGACACGACGATCGCCGTTCTCGCGCGCGACTGAACGCCGCCCCGCGCCGCCGCGGCCGGACGGGGCGCCGGCGGCCGGCGCGACGAGACGAGGAGCCCCGCCCGCAGAGGAACCGCATGGTCCTGAATCGCGCCTCGCGTTT
>JAJFTU010000476.1 GCA_021372775.1 bacterium
GCCGGCGTGCCGACGCCGGTGAACGACGCCCTGCTGCGGGCCGCGGGATACGACCCCGACCGAGCCGCCGCCCGCCCCTGACGGCGAAGCCCCGCGCCGCGGACGGCCTCCGCCGCCGCGGCGGCGCCGACGATCAGAGCGTGACCTTCTGCAGCTTGCTGCCGGGAACGATCGCCAGCCGGCCGTCGAGGAGGCGCACCTGCGCCTTGCCGTTGCCGTCGAAGTCGCGCGCGAAGACCTCGATCGTCACGCGCTTCCCCTCGAACCGCCCCGGCTTGGCGCCCGGCGCCTCGAGCCCCCGCCAGAGACGCAGGAACGGGTTCTTCTCCCACTCCGTGCCGATCGTCGTCGTGTCGCCGTGCCCCGGGTAGACGACCGTCTCGGGCGGCAGGGTGAAGAGCCGCTCGACGCTGGCGCGCATCTTGTCGTAGTCCCCCTGGCCGGCGTTGACGGTGTTGGCGACCGAGTTCTTGAACAGCGTGTCGGCGGTGAAGACGCCCGCCCCCGGCACGTGCAGCGCGATCTGTCCCGGCGTGTGCCCCGGCAGGTGCATCACCTGCGCCGAGAAGCCGTCGAACTCGAAGACCTGCCCGTCGGCGACCGTGTCGGTCGCGGCGACGACGAACGGCTTCTCCAGCGCGTGCACGTAGACCGGCGCGCCGAGGTTGCGCGCGAGGAAGTCGAGCCCCGTGACGTGGTCGTGGTGTCGATGACTGCAGAAGATCGCCGTCACTTTGACCGCGCGCTTGCGGACCAGCGCGAGCAGCTTCTGCGGCTCGGCGCCCGAGTCGAAGAGCAGTCCGGGCCCTTCCTGGCGGCCGGCGACCAGCCAGCCGTTGGTGAACCAGCCCGCGTGCATGACGCGATCGATGATCACGGCGACCTCCCGCGGATCGCGCGGCCCTGCGCGTTGTCGGAGAACGGAACGGCGGCGGCGTGCCGTCCGCGGCCTCGTCCCCCCGCGCCGGGACGGCTCTCCCCAAAGTCAGAGTATAGGTCCGCCGGTCCGCGAATAGAACCGTCGCCGGACAAGCCGGCCGAGGCGGCCCCGGCCCGGCTCCCGCGCCGGCCGCGGGACGAACCGCGCCGCGGGGCCGGTCCCGGCTCAGGGCTTCGGCGCGGCTTCCGCGGCGACCGCGCGGCGGGCGTGGGCCAGCAGGATCGCGCAGACCGACTTGGCGTCGCGGATCCGCCCGTCGAGCGTCATCCGCACCGCCTCGGCGAACGGGACCTCGAGCACCTCGAGGATCTCGTCCGGCTCGAGCGCCTGCTCGCCGGCGACGAGGTCGTGCGCCTCGTAGAGCCAGATCACCTCGTCCGTGAACCCCGGCGTCGTGACCACCGCGCCGAGTTCGACGAGACGCCCCGCGCGCACCCCGACCTCTTCCTCGATTTCGCGCCGGGCGCACGACTCCGGCGCCTCGCCCTTGTCGAGCTTCCCCGCGGGGACTTCGTAGATGAAGCCGCCGACCGCGTGCCGGAACTGCCGGATCAACGTGACCGTGCCGTCGGCGTTGAACGGGAGGATCGCCGCGGCGCCCGGATGGCGGATCGTCTCCAGCGTCGCCTCGCGGCCGCCGGGAAGCCGCACGACCTCGCGGTCCACCTTGACCAGCTTCCCCTCGAACACCCGTTCGCCGCGCAGCACCTGCGAGTCGTCGATCATCCCTCGGCCTCCGGAAAGAACTCCAGCAGTCCCGTGAGCGGACCGTCCTCGATCACGACGTCGGCGACGGCGCGCAGCGCGTCGTCCTTCGGGCGGAACGCGACGCCGAAGCCGGCGGCGCGCAGCGCGGCGAGATCGTTCCAGTGGTCGCCGACGAAGGCGCACTCGGTCGGGGCGAGCCCCCATTCCCGGGCCGCGTCGGCGAGCGCGCGCGCCTTGCCGTCCACGTCGTACGGCGTCGCCCGCCAGCCGGCGATCGCCCCCTGTTCGTCGAAGAAGATCTTGTTGGAGAAGACCCGGTCGAAGACGACGTCCG
>JAJFTU010000477.1 GCA_021372775.1 bacterium
CGAGGCGCGGCGGCCGATCTTGTCCACGAGGCCGCCGGCGAACGGCGCGAAGCACATCGAGGCGAAGATGATGATCGACGACGTGCCGGGCGCGGTGGAGAACATGTGCAGGAAGTCCTGGAACGCGGCGTAGAAGAAGCCGGTGTTCCCGGAGTCGACCGTCAGCGGCAGCGCCCACTTCTCGTGGAAGAAGTCGGTGGAAAGGGCGGTGAAGGGGAAGATCGCCGAGTAGAAGGTCACGCAGAGCAGCACGACGAACCAGTACGAGGGACGGAACTTGGCGATGTCGGCGAGGACGATCTTGTCCCCCGCCTCGCCGTCCTCGAGCTGCAGCACCCGCCCGCCGTAGCGGTCCATGAAGTAGTAGACGATGTTGCCGGCGAAGCTCAGCACGCAAAGGCCCGCCGCGGCCCAGAGCGCCGTCTGCCAGCCCCAGCGGGAGGCCATCAGCTGCTCGGTGTTGAACGTGAACAGCGTTCCCAGCCGCGCGATCGCCAGCGTGATGCCGAAGGAGAGCGCGAGCTCCTTGCCGCGGAACCACCGGGCGAGGATCGCGTTCTGCGCCACGACGAGCGACTCGGAGCCGGCGCCGAAGATGAAGCGTCCGATGCAGGCCACGGTGACCGACGGCGCGAGGGCGACGATCGCCGCGCCGATCACGATCAGCGCGGAGAAGAGGAGGCTCGCGATGCGCGTCCCGATCTTGTCGATCAGCACGCCCCCGACGAAGACGGAGAGGACCGCGGCGACGCTGTAGATCGTGTAGAGCGAGCCGATCGACTCGCGCGTCGTCTGCCAGGCCTGGATGAGGTTCGGCGAGAGGGCCCCGATCGCGTCGTAGGCGAAGTAGCTGCCGAACGTCAGCAGCCCGGCGTAGATCAGGACCGTGAAGCGGAACGCCGGTCGGGCGGGATGGAAGAACGGGAGCGCGTGGTCGTTCATGCAGGGGGCCGTGCCGTCGCTCATCAAAAACCTCGATGCGGAAAAGCGGTCGTCGCCGGGCGGTCGCGGAGCGGGGTCAAAGCAGTCGGCGCGCGGCGTCCCGCGGCCGCGCGGGGTCGAACGAAACCAGCGCCAGCTCGGGGCCGTCGTGGGCCGCGCCGAACATCTCGGCGCCGCCGAGGCGGTCGCGCCACGCGCCCGTGATCCGCGCCGACTCGTGGACGTGCCCGTGCAGCGTCACCGCCGGCCCGCGGGCCTCGATGAACCGCCGCACGGCGATGCTTCCCACGTGCACGTCGAGCGGATGGTAGTCGATCATTTTACCGTCCAGCGCCGCGCGGTCGAGCGTCGTCTGGTAGGGCGGGGCGTGGAAGAGCCAGATCGAACGCGACTGGTCCTCGTCGCCGGCGATCCGCGCCAGATCCTTGGCGATCGTCGCCCAGCGGACGACGTGCGGTTCGACCGGAGTCGAACGCCACCCCTCCTCGGGCGACACGCAGCCGGCGCCGACGAAGCGCGACACGTCGTAGAGCTCCCAGTCCTTGAGGCCGAACGGCGTCGGCGGGACGATCGCGTAGCCCCGCACCGCGAACTGCCCGAACGGGACCGTGCGGTCGTGGACGTAGGTCAACAGGCCGCGCGTCTCGAGACGCCGCACGTCCTCCTCGTAGCTGCGCGGGTCGTCGTTGCCGAGGATCGCGAAGACGGGCGGGTAGGCGGCGCCGAGATCGCGCCGCAGCTCGGCCAGCCCGCCGCCGAGCAGCTCCTCGACGAAACGCTCGCCCGGCAGGTCGCCGACCGCGCCGAAGCCGGAGGGGAGCAGGTCGCCGCCGAGGAAGACCGCCGCGGGACGTTCGGCGCGGATCCGCGCGAACAGCTTGGCGTAGCGGCTCCGGTCGCCGTGGAGGTCCGAAGCGAAGAAGCAGGTCACGGACGCGGCGCCTCGCGCGGCTTGAGGATGACCCCCTCGCGCCGCTTGCCGTTCATGCGGATCGAGAGCGGCGCGGTGAGGCGGACGTGCCGGACGTACTCCCCGACCGTCACCGTCGGCTGCGCCGTCAGCCAGTCCCAGTCGACGAAGCCGTCCTTCGCCGAAGGATTGATGGTGAAGTATCCCACCTGGAACGACGTCAGGTTCTGGAAGAAGTGCGTGCCCTGCGACGGCGTCACGCGGAAGTCCTTGAAGCCGCTTTCGACGATCGCCCGCGCGCCGGCGATCTGGTCCCAGGTGACCGGCACGCCGAGCCACGGATCGGTCGAGCCCCAGCGGCCGACGCCGACGAGCACGTACGGGACGCGGTCGTCGAGGAGCCGCGCGTTGAGCCGCGCCACCTCCTGCGCCGCCTCGCGGCTGTGGGCGCGGTCGAAGCGGTCGCGGTCCACGACGACGAGATCGTAGATCCCGTCGATCCGCCCGTTGCCGAGCACGTTGGCGCAGCGGCAGACCGCGTCGGCGTCCTGGACGTCGGCGAAGTCGAGCTCCTCCCCTTCGTGCGACAGGGCGAGCGGGCGCATCTGCAGGAAGCCGAACTCCGGCGGCCGGCCCGAGCCGGGGCGGAGGTTCACCGCGAACTCCAGCTCCACCGGCCCGCCCATCCCCTCG
>JAJFTU010000478.1 GCA_021372775.1 bacterium
GGAGTGCGTGCGCGCCGATCTGAGCAGCGGGCGCGACGTGTCGCTGTTCATCCGGGATCCGGAACCTCCCGGCAGGCTGTGGCGAGCCAAGATCGAGCAGATTGATTTCAACGCGGCGGGACGGGGCGATTCGCTGCCGCGGCCGCGCTCGAGCTTCGCGCCGCCGCAGTTCCCTGGTGTCCAAGACGTGAAGGAACTGATCCCACCGTACTACTTCCTCGATCAATCTCGCGAGAATCTCGGTTTTCACTGCAACTTCTGGTTCTTGGTCTCGTCATGGGAGCCGGTGGAACCGGCCTCCGTGCCGTTCTGTTCCCGAACGAATTCCCACAAGATTGTGTATTCCACCCAAGTGCTCTACCCAGCCGCCATCATGTACGACCCCGCTGGAGTGCACCGACTCGCCGCGGACGACGCGGCTGGATCGGACGTTTTCCCGGCATTGGGGCCTGAGCTGCGCCGCACGATCGAAACGGTTTTCGCGGCGTTCAGCACAGTTCGGTTCACGCCGGCGGCGATTCGCGAGTTCGCCGGTGGGCCGGACGATTTCAAGAAGCAGGCCGTGAAGAGGCTGTTGAAAGTCGAGATGAGCGAGGCCTCTCAAGAAGTCTTGAAGGTCATCTCCTCGCCGGTTGTCTCCGCGAGTGACCTGCGCGAGTTCAAGCTGACCGGCAACGGCGGGGGCGGACGCCTCGCCGCCGGTCTGTTGGGGAGAAAGCTGGTCGTCGTCGGGATGGACTCGCAGCACAGGTCGCCCACGGCGTTTTGGAACGAAATGGCACGGCGCTGGTCGGATGAGAAAGACCGAGACTCTGCGTCGAAGTAGCCGCTGCCGTGCCCTGCAGCGGGACCGTGCCTGACCGAACGCCGGACGTGGACAATGTCATGCCGGCGCGCCGCTCGCTTCAGCTTGCAGCGAGAGGCGAGGGGCAGGTCAATCTTCCGCGGGCGGAGTCGGAGGAATGGCGGGGCGCGCCGCAGGATGGACGTGCGGGGGCTTTTCGGGAGCTTCAGAGGCCGGCTTCGGACGGCGTGCGAGCTTGCTTGAGACTTCAATGCCGGAGTTGTCTTCGGAGCGGCTCGATTTGTATTCGCGCGGGGAGACGCCGAATCGTCTGGTGGGGCAGCAGGACCAACGGGATGCGCATCGCGCGGCCGCCGAGCCGGACTCTGGTGCGGGACGGAGAGCGTCTCTCTGGACCCGCGCTACCCCCGCTTCCCCCGCCACGCCTCGAACGCCTCGATGTCCCGCTGGATCTGCGCGAGCAGGGCCTCGGGGGAGTCGAACTTGCGTTCGTCGCGGTGGCGGGATTGGAAGTCGAGCTCGACGCGGGCGCCGTAGAGGTCGCCTTTGAAGCCGGGAAGGAAGGTTTCGACGACGAGGCGGTGGTCGCCGAAGGTGGGGCGGACGCCGATGTTGGTGAGGCCGGGGACGTGCAGGTCGCCGAGGCGGGTGAGGGTGAAGTAGACGCCGCGCGCGGGGAGGAGCTCGTTCTCGGGGGCGAGGTTGGCGGTGGGGACGAGGACGGCGCCGCCGCGGCCTTCGCCGTGAACGATCGTGCCGGCGAGGGCGATGGGGCGGCCGAGCATTTGCGCGGCTTCCTCGACGCGGCCGGCGCCGATCGACTCGCGGATGCGCGAGGTGGAGATGCGCTCGTCGTCGTGCATCACGGGCGGGACTTCGTGCGCGGTGAAGCCGAGCGCGGCGCCGAGCTTGTTGAGCAGCGGGACGTCGCCGGCGCGGCCGCGCCCGAAGCGGAAGTC
>JAJFTU010000479.1 GCA_021372775.1 bacterium
TCAAGAAAGTGGTGACGCCCGCCGCGCGACGGGACGCGGTGCGTCGCGCTCGCCGGCTCGGCATGAGCGAGCGACGCGCGTGCGGGCTGATCGGGATCCATCGTTCGACGTGCCGCCGGAAGCCGAGGCGCGGCGACGCCCCGGGACTTCGCGAGGCGCTGCTGCGGCTGGCGCAGGAGCGGCCGCGCTTCGGCTACCGCCGGCTGCACGTGCTGCTGCGGCGCGAGCTGCCGGGAATCAACCACAAGCGGGTGTACAGGATCTACCGCCGGGAGGGCTTGGCCGTGCGGCGCAAGCAGCGCAAACGCCTCGCCCGCGAGCCGCGCGTGCCGATGCCGCCGGCGACCAGGCCGAACGAGTGCTGGTCGATGGACTTCACGCACGACGCCCTGGAGTCGGGCCGTGCGTTCCGGACGCTCAACGTCGTCGACGTGGTCACGCGGATGTGCCTCGCGACCGAGGTCGACGCGTCGCTGCCGGCGGCGCTCGTGCTGCGCGTGCTCGACCGTCTGGCCGCGGCGCACGGCCGTCCGGGAACGCCGACCGACAACCCCTTCGTCGAGAGCCTCGACGACAAGTTCCGCGACGAGCGCCTGAACCAGCAGTGGCTCGCCGGTCTCGCCGACGCGCGCTTCGCCATCGAGAACTGGAGGATCGACTACAATCTCAACCGGCCGCACAGCTCGCTCGGGAACCTGACCCCCTGCGAGTTCGCGGCGCAGGCTTCAGCGGGCCTCCGGGCGGCGCCGCCGCCCTCCGGCCCGCTGAAGCTCGAAGAACCCGCGATACATTGACTCTCGCGATCGTTGGAGGAGCCACAGCGGGCAAGCCACGTCCGAAATCGCTTGTGCCGCATGGCACAGCAAAATGTGGCCACAGCTCTTCTCACGACCAGCGAACGGCGCCGCCATTATTGCCTTCAACTCCGCTGGTCGCCGGAGAATAGTCCACTCCGTTTCCAGAGTTGTTTGCGCTTGTGCTGCTACCGAGGATGACGCCTTGCCACGCGGCGTAGTAGCCAACGCCGTTGCTCTTGGCCGTTGCGCCGTTGGCGTAGATGGCACTGTTGTTCGACGCATTGAAGCCAGAATCGCTGCTGAAGAAGGCCCCGGCGCTAGCAGCATGCACGGCAGACCCAACGTCGCCAAGAAAGCCGATCACATTGCTGGCGGCAACCGCACTCGGCGCAGAGATGCTCCCATCGACCGTTGCTTGGTATCCGTACGTGTTATTGGCAGAGTAAGACATCGCTGCGCTCATGCGTCCAGCTGAAACGCCAAATCCCGTCGCGCAACGTATTGCACTGCAGTGCGCCCCAGCGACGATGTTCCCGCCGTTGTATGCGTAGAAACCGAAGTCGTGAACATTGAAGACCGTGCACTTCTCGACTCCAAGGGATCCGCTCGCCTCAATGCCGCTGCACGGCGACGCTGCCGATCCGACGATCAGAAACCCGCGAAGAGTCGGCGGCGTAGCGCAGGCACTCAGCACGCCCTGCGCAAAGCCCGTGAAGTCGATAATCCGATTGGGGCAAAACACCACGCTTGTCCCAAGGCGAACCGCTTCCGCGACGCCGGCAGGATTGACATACGTCACCGCCTTGTTTGCTATATCGACCGACACGACGGGGAAACGTCCCACATTTCCGGCGTTGCTTGCACCTGCAATGATAACGCTGTCCGTCGAGTCGAAGTCACTTGGCGGTGCAGCCGTCATGCTGATCGTGCAGTTGTTGCCGCTCTTCGTAATGGAACCCGTCGCCGCAAGACACTGCCCGGCCCCGTCTCGAGCATCGCCTTGGATGGTGACCAGATTCGCGTACGGCTGCGATGCAAGGACCAGCGTTTCGGTGTATGTCCCTGGATTCACGTTGATAGTCACGGCGGATGAGAGGACGGCACCGGAAAGAGCATTCCATGCGTCCATAACGGACGTGAAGTCTGCCCCAGAGGAACCGACTGTTATGCTCTCCGGGGTCGTGACGCCAACTAAGAACGTCTTGAAGCTGCCATTCGAGTACCGAGCGCGCGCAAACAGCCGGCCTGTCGCTTCGTCAGCATACAGAGCCACGCTGCCCAAAAGGAGATCATCGTCGGAGACCGCGGAGGCTGGCAACGCCAAAACGCTTGCAGGCACGGCGCTCGTCCCCCTGAGAACCATCATCTGCTTCCCGTTGGAACTCAGAATCAGGTCGTTGTCCGAACTGACCATCCCTGCCATAGACCTCTCCCTCCGCGCCTAGACCTCGGCGACAAGCTCGATTGCTTCAAAATGCAGCCACGCGTAGTCGGATTCCTCGCCCATCAATTCGGCGCGAAACTCAACAAACTGCGGCGACGACGCGCGCAGGCGGCAGCTATAAGCGAACCGCTCAGAAGCGGCCACGATGCGGTCGAGTACGACTGTCTCAAGTCCGCCGTCAGCCTCTACCACGCGAACGACAACTCTAATGGGAGGACTCGCTGGATGCTCGTTTCTGACGGCGAACGAAAGTGTGTCGATGGCGCGGAACGGATCAGAACTCCGAGCCACCACCGGTCCCCGGCTCCTCGGGTTTGGGGCAATGAAGAGATGTTGCCTCTCCTGCCATGCGTGCTTGGCGGATGCAGCGTTCAAGAAATCGAACTGCGGTTGCGGGTGCCCCTGAGACGGCTTCTCCAGATCGACGTACAGCATGTCCGTCTCGAGGTCCGCTTTGGGGTAGAGCCCAAGTTGTTCCTCGAAACGTCGAAAGAAGGCCTCGTCAAGAGGCCGAGTAAGTCTGTGGTGGTTCGTAATGGCCAAGCCCAGATCGGCGAACAAGGCCAGATACTGCTCAGGCGTCCATCCGTTAACCCACTCCGGGCATCTCGGCTCTCTGCCCTGCGAGATGAAGTACCGTCTAAAGGTATCCGCCGTGAACAGAAGGTGCGGCCACGGGAAAAAGACATAGCGGTAGAGATGTGACCCTATCGCGCTCCGTTGGAAACCCATGTTCACGTGCATCGCGCCGCCTGGAACAAGAAGATGCTCCGCGACACTCAGCATTGCGCGTGGATCACGAACGTGCTCCAGAACTCCGTTGCTGAAGATGAAGTCGAATCGCCCGAGACTCGATGTATCCTGTGTCGAGATGTCCAGGACCTGCGTGTGAAGGTTCCCAATGTCGCACAGTGAATCCCAGCAATGTTGAAGTGCAGGCGAGATATCGACAGCCACGACCTCGCAACCACAGTCTGAGGCGAGTCGGGCAGCTATTGACGCCTCCGCGCACCCAATTTCGAGAACGCGCTTATTGCGGAGCCCGAACTGAGAATCAAGCTGCGCCGCTTCGCGTCGAGCTCTCTCTGCGACTTCTTGCGTTGAGTAAGACCTTAGCTCTGGCACCAGCGGCTTTCGCTGATACTCGTCATTCAACGAAGCAAACAGTGCAAGATCATGTAGCATTCTGCGATGATAGCACTGGCTGCCGTTGTGCAACGGCAGATATGGGATCCGCTGCGTGACACCTGCCTGCATCCGTCGTTGGGAGTTCACGCAGAAGGGAGTTGCCCGCGGCGACATTCGGCGCGCCATAAGAGGACGAGGAAGAGAAGCCCCAAACGACAAGTCAGCGGTACGTCTCGGCACGACGTGGCACCTAGCCCAGAGTGGCTTCGCTTTTCCTTGGCGTTTCCTGGCTGGCGCAACGCTCTTCGGCACGACCCACCGCCAAGGGCGCCGATCATGGCGGTCCGCTGGCGCGTCGGCACAGACCACCTGAAGACCTGTTCGATCGTCTACTACGCTCCGGACGGAACCCGCGTCGTGGAGCGGGTCGGCGTTCTCCGGCCCGACGCGACGAGCCGGGAGCGCGACGCGCTCGAAGGCCGGGCCGCCCTTCTCTCCGCGACGCGCCGCTCGGAGGTGGCGAGCGGAACGTGGACCCCGCCCGCGGCCAAGAAGGCCGCCGGCCTGACGCTCAAAGAGGCGGTGGCCCGCTTTCTCCGCGAGTACCGCTCGCGCAGCGGCTCGAAGCGGTACTACGCCGAGCGCGCCGACGTTTGGCTCGACGGGCTGCCGACCTCGAAGCCCCTTTGCCGAATCACCGCCGCCGACGTGGAGCGGTTCCGGGACGAGCGGGCGGCAAAGGTCAGCGGGACGACTGTCCGAAAGGACTTGATCGCGCTCGGCACGTTCTTCCGTTGGGCTAGGTCGCGGGGGCTCGTGGACGCGAACCCCGCGGACCGCGACCTCGTGCGGCGCCCGAAGGCCGAGCCGCATCGGTTGGAGCGTCTGGCGCCCGACCAAGAGACGGCCCTGTTGAAAGCCTGCCCGCCGTGGCTCGCGCGGATCGTCCGATGGTGCCTCTACTCCGGCATGGACCGCAGCGAGGCCATCGGTCTGGTCTGGGCCGACGTGGACGAGGCCCACGGGCGAGCCCACTGTCCGCGGGCCAAGACCGGCGAGCCCCGCACGGTCCGCCTGAACGGAACGCTCCGAGACGTTCTCGCCGAGGCGAAGAAGGTCCGGACGATCGCCGGCGAAGGGCGGGTCTTCCTCGGCCGGACCGGCCGCCCCGTGACCGTCAACGGCGCGAACCTCGCCCTGAAGCGCGCCTACGCCGCGGCCGGCGTCCCTTGCGTCGCCCCGTGGAAACGCCTGCGCCACGAGTACGCCTCGCGGCTCGCCGAGCAGGGCGCGGGAACGTTCGAGCTGATGCAGCTACTCGGGCATACCACGCCCACGATGGCGGCCGTTTACGTCAACCTCACGGACGAACACCTGCAAACGCTCGTGGACCGGCTGGACCGCGCTCGCGGGAAAAATCGCACCTCTCGTCGCACCTCGAAATCGCCGCAGGAAACGGCCCGCTGATCGCCTCAACGTAAGTCGCTGAACGGCAATCGGTTAACTGGCGCGCCCGGCGGGACTCGAACCCACGACCCGCTGCTTAGAAGGCAGCTGCTCTATCCGCCTGAGCTACGGGCGCGCGCCGGCGCGAACGTTAACCGCGGGAAGGGGCGCGGCGCAACAGACCGCGGTCGGCGCGCGCGGCGGACGCCGCCGTCGCGCCAGTCCCCGCCGGCGGCCTTGATGCCGCCTTCGGCGCGCGCGGCGGACCCCGTTGCCGCCGATCGGGAACGGCGCGGTAAACTCGCCCCCGGAGGGTCGGCAATGATCGAACGCCGCGCCGCGTGGATCGAATTGGTCGTCGTCTTCGTCGCCACCGCCGCCGCCGCCGCGATCGGCGCGGCCGGCTCCGTCGCGGCCGGGCCGTTCTACGCCGAGCTGCAGAAGCCGGCGTGGGCGCCCCCCGCCGGCGTCTTCGGGCCGGTCTGGACCGTCCTCTACGCGCTGATGGCGCTCGCCGCCTGGCTCGTCTGGCGCGAGGCGGGACGGCGCGCCGTCCCCGCGATCGTCCTCTACGGCGTCCAGCTGGTCCTCAACGCCGTCTGGCCGTGGATCTTCTTCTCGTGGAACAAGGGGGTCCTCTCCCTCGTCGAGATCCTCGTCCTGTGGGCGGCGATCGCCGCGACGGTCTACCTCTTCGACCGGATCAAGAGCGTCGCCGCCCTGCTCCTCCTGCCCTACCTCGCGTGGGTGACGTTCGCCGCGGCGCTGACCGGCAAGCTGCTGCGGCTCAATCCGGACTTCCGCTGAGGCGGACGGCGGCCCGGCGGCCGCCGCCCGCCCGCGGTTCGTCGATCAGGTGGTCGGCCCCAGTTCGGCGTGGCGCGCCCGGACCGGCGGCGGAATCGCCTTGAGCTTCAGCGTCTTCTTCCGCTCGTCCACGGGGACCGTCTTCAACCGTTCGTAGTCGGTGATCCGTTCGCGGATCTCGCCCAGCACCGACTTCAGCACCCGCCGCGACTTGAGCGTCGTCTCCAGCGTCTGCTGCAGGCGGATCGCCTCGTCGAAGTTGTCGTGGCCGGCCATCAGGTCGGTGATCTGGTCGATCCGGTTCTTGAGCTTGATGTGGCCGAGCGTCTCGGCGGTGACGTTGGCGTCCTTGGTGAGGATCGGAACGAGGCTCTTGCGGATCTCGTCCACGTTGACCGGACGGACGCCGATCTTGGCGTCCGTGCCGCCGATCGCGCGCATCGTCCCCTCGCCCGTGAACTTCAGCGTCTTGTAGCCGATCAGCCGCGGGCGGTCGAGCGCCAGCCGCGCGTGGACCGCGACCGGCCGGTCGGCCAGCCGCTCCGCCGTCTCGCGCAGCACGTCGTTGGCCCGTTCCAGGACGCAGGTGCCGCCGAAGGCGAGCGTGCGCCCGACCTCGTCGGTGAAGTAGTCCTGCGCCAGGAACTGCTCGTCGTAGGTCTTGGGCGGCGTGACGCGGATCACGATCGGCTTGGAGACGACGTCCTCCTCGTCGTTGCGGACCGCCGCCTGGATCAGGTAGCGCCCCGGCTCGGCGATCGACCAGCCGCCGCGGCCGACGGAGATCAGGTGGGAGTCGTAGATCGAGTCGTTCGGGCCGAGGACGACCTTGCGCGGCTCGTTGCACTGCGAGGCGTACGGCGTCAGCGTGCGGGCGGCGCGTCCCTCGCGCTTGATCACCAGCGTCAGCGTGTTCAGGTTGCGCAGGATCGCCTCGTCCACCATCACCGGGTTGTTCGAGACGTTCTTGAGCTTCAGCTCCACGACGACCGGCTCGAGGTAGCCGAACGTCGGGTCGCCGCGGTTGACGCGGACCTCGAGCCGCAGCGGCGTCTCCGGCATCGCGTTGAAGCCGATGAAGCCGTGGTGGTCGAACCAGTCGGCGTTCCCCGGCTCGACGAACTTCGCCGGGGCGTGGCGCAGGAACAGCAGCTCGCGGTCGCTGAAGCGGTACTGGAAGTTGGCGAAGAAGTTCTGCTGGCCGCCGACCGCCGCGAGGTAGGGGTAGTTCATGAAGCTCAGCGCGGCCGGCTCGTTGGCCAGCGGGATCCACGGCGTGCCGAGCGCCTTCTGCCAGGAGTGGGCGAGGTTGACCGTGTGCCCCATCTCGTGGCAGGCGGTCCAGAACCGCATCCGCTCGACCCACGCCGTCGGGTTCGGGTCGTTGGCCGGCGGGTCGGCGATGAACGACTCGGTGAAGATCGCGCATCCCTGCCGCTCGTTCGGCCCGATGTCGTCGAACATGATCCCGCCGAGGCTCGTCCCCTGGTCGCTCATCGAGGCGAAGAAGGTCCACATCGACCACTGCGCCGTGTTGGCGAAGCGCGACCAGTACTGCTGCATCGCGTCGTGCAGCTCCATGTTCGACCACTTGTCGTCGGCCCCCGCGTCGGGATGGACCGGGACGATGTTGTCGCCGCCGGTGCGGCGGACGTCGAAGCCGGCCCGGCGGTAGACGTCCTCGATCGTGAGGGTGCGGATCGGCAGGGTCGGCGGATGGTTGGGGTGGGCGCCGGTGTCGATCCGCGTCGTCGGGTGCGCGCGGTCGTCGGCGTCGAACTCCATCTCCAGCGTGCGGTAGTAGGGGGAGAGGTAGCCGTAGTTGACGGTCACGCGGTTCCCGCCCCCGCCGAAGAACGTCGCCGAGGCGCGGCGGTGCGACGGGAGGAGGTTGCGGACGGTGGTGATTTCGACGTTGGTGAACGGGAAGAGCGTCTGGTCCCCTTCCTTGTACCAGATGTCCCCGCGGTAGGTGTTGACGGCGATCCGCGTCAGCGACGCGACCCAGTTCACGAGGCGGCCGCGCGCGATGTAGTTGACGCCGCTGGCGGTCATCTGCGGGTCGTTGCCGTCCACGTCGAGCCGCAGTTCGTTGAGGTTGAACTGCCAGATCGGCACGCTCGG
>JAJFTU010000480.1 GCA_021372775.1 bacterium
CCGGCGCGGGGCCGGTCGGCGCGGCGGGGAGCGCCGCCTCGGGCGCCGCGCGGCCGGCGGGCGTCGGGCCCGCCGGGAGACGGGGCGTCCACCCCGCGCCCGCGAGGGCGAGCGCGACGAGCGGAGCCAGAACGCGGAGCCAACGGCGCATGGGGAGAATCGTACCAGCCATTCGGCTGCCGCTGCGGGCCGCAACTTGAGAAGGCCGTGCGGCCCCGGTATCATCCTCACGTTTCCGGGCGATGGAGTCCGCCCTCGAACGCGGCGCGGCGCCGCTGATGACTCCTACCTCATCGCGATTCACCCCTTGGGGTGGGAGACCAGCCGTGCCTGCGGAAACGCTCAATCTCTCTCTGTCGCAATTCCTCTTGGTCGCGCTCGGCGGCGCCACCGGCTCCGTCCTGCGTTGGACCTCCTCGACGATCGTCGCCGCGTGGACGAAGCCGTCGTCGTTCCCGTGGGGCACGACGGTCGTCAACCTCGCCGGCTGCTTCGTGATCGGCTTGTTGATGGGCGCGGCGGAGTACCGCGGCGCGCTCGGACCCAACGCGCGGCTTCTGCTCGTGACCGGCCTCGTCGGCGGCTTCACGACCTTCTCGACGTTCGGCTTCGAGACGGTCCAGTTGCTGCGCGCCGGCCGGGCCGTCGCCGCGGCGGCGAGCGTGCTGCTGCAGGTCGGCGTCGGCATCGGCGCGATCGTCGCCGGCCTCGCGCTCGCTCGCCGATAGAAACCGAAGTCCTCAAACGGCCCCGCGTCGCCTTTCGCCGCTCCCGTTGGGGGCGGCTGGCGCGGTGGGGGCTTTCGCGCGGGCACGATCGTCGGGGCGCGCCAGCCTCCCCTACGGCCGATCCCGACAAGGCGGTGTGTCGCGGGGCGGGCGGTGTCGCGCGCCGGGGTCAGCCGCCGATCGCGTCGCCGAATTCGCGGACGTCCATGCGGCGCAGGAACTCCGTCAGGAGGGCGTTGCCGGCGCGCTCCGCGCGGGCGCGCTTCTGGAAGACGCAGAACGTGTCGTCCACGAGCCGCAGGCGGGGGAAGAGGGCGATCAGCTCGCCGCGCGCGAGCTCGCCGAGCACGGTGTACTTGGGCACGAGGCCCACGCCGTACCCTTCGATCGTCGCGTTGATCAGGCCGCGCACGTGGTCGATCGGCACGATCCGCTCCAGCGTCGGACGGCGCTTCGCGGGAAGCGCGCGGAGGAGCTTGTTCCACCACAGCCCCTCGTCGTCGAGCGAGAGGACCGGCGCGCGGCGCAGGTCGAGCGGCGCGCGCAGCGGCCGCCGCGAGAGGAACGACGGGGCGGCGACGACGACGTACTTCTCGCGGAAGAGGCGGGTGCGCAGCAGCGACGGATGCTGGTGCGGCGCGCAGTCGAGCGCGAGGTCGATCTCGTCCCGCAGCAGCGGCCCGTCGAGCTCGTTCGAGAAGCGGAAGGCGACGCTCAGCTCGGGATGGGCGTCGAGCAGCGGGCGGAGCTTCTGCACCAGGACCATCGTGCCGAACTCGACCGTCGCCCCGAAGACGACGAGCTGGGCCACGCCTGTCCGCCGCGCCGTCAGCCGCCGCTCGGCGTCGTCGAGCGCGGCGAAGACGTCCCGGCAGACCGCGTGCAGCTCGGCGCCCTCCTCGGTCAAGGCGAGCCGGCGGCCGCGCCGCTCGACGAGCGCCACGCCGAGCCCGTCCTCCAGCTTGCGCATCGCGTGGCTGACCGCCGACTGCGTGACGTGCAGCCGGCGGGCGGCGGCGGTGTAGCCGTCCCCGCGTCCGGCCTCGTGGAAGACGCGCAACTGGGCGAGATCGAGCGGCATCGCCTCTCCTCCGGCGTCCCCGCGGACGCCCGGTCATGATCGGAACTCATAGCGCACTGGAAAACATATCACTGCATTCATGGCCGCGCGCGTGGTATCCATTCTTCCGGCGCCGTCCGGACCGCGGGGACGGCAGGAGGCTCCGCCATGAACAACAGCGTTTTCCGCTTCGACGTTCCGACCAACGAACCGATGAACGACTTCGCCCCCGGTTCGCCTTCCCGCGCCGCGCTCAAGGCCGGGCTGGAGCGCCAGGCGGCGCAGGTCGTCGAGATCCCGCTGATCATCGGCGGAAAGGAAGTCCGGACGGGCAAGATGCGCGACGTGGTCATGCCGTGCGACCACGGCCACGTCCTCGCCCGCTGCCACATGGCCGGCGAGGCCGAGGTGCGGCGGGCGATCGACGCCGCGCTGGCCGCGCACGACCAGTGGTCGAACCTCTCCTGGATCGAGCGGGCCTCGATCGGCCTCAAGGCCGCGGAGCTGCTCTCCAAGAACCGCCGGTACGAGATCGCGGCGGCGACGATGCTCGGCCAGGCGAAGAACGCCTACCAGGCGGAGGTGGACGCCGTCTGCGAGCTGATCGACTACCTGCGCTACAACGTCTACTTCGCCTCCGAGATCTACGGCAACCAGCCGCGCTCCGCCGCCGACCAGCTCAACCGGATGGAGTACCGGCCGCTCGAGGGGTTCGTCTTCGCGATCAGCCCGTTCAACTTCACCGCCATCGCCTCGAACCTCAACATGTCGGTGGCGCTGATGGGGAACACGACGGTCTGGAAGCCGGCCAGCACGGCGGTCCTCTCCAACTACCTCGTGATGCGCGCGCTGATGGACGCGGGGCTCCCGCCGGGCGTGATCAACTTCGTTCCCGGCGCGGGGAGCGTCGTCGGCGGGGCGGCGCTCGGCCACCCCGCGCTGGCCGGGATCCACTTCACCGGCTCCAACGCCACGTTCAACCACCTCTGGCGCGGCGTCGCCGAGCGGATCGGGCAGTACCGCTCCTACCCGCGGATCGTCGGCGAGACCGGCGGCAAGGACTTCATCTTCGTCCACGCCTCGGCCGACCCGGCCGCCGTCGCGACGGCGATCGTCCGCGGCGCGTACGAGTACCAGGGGCAGAAGTGCTCCGCCGCCTCGCGGGCCTACGTGCCGGCGTCGCTCTGGCCGGAGGTGCGGGACCTCGTCGGCGGCATGGTCTCCAAGATCAAGGTCGGCGACGTGCGCGACTTCTCCAACTTCGTCAACGCCGTGATCGACGAGCCGGCGTTCGACAACGTCATGCACTACGTCGGCGTCGCCAGGTCGTCGAAGGACGCGAAGATCGTCTTCGGCGGCGAGGGGGACAAGTCGGTCGGCTACTTCGTCCAGCCGACGCTGATCGAGGCCAAGGACCCGCACTTCACGACGATGGAGGAGGAGATCTTCGGCCCCGTGATGACGGTCTACGTCTACGACGACGCGAAGTACGCAGAGACGCTGCGGCTCTGCGAGTCCACGTCGCGCTACGGCCTGACCGGCGCGATCTTCGCCACCGACCGCTACGCCTACCTCGAGGCCTGCCGCGCGCTGCGCTACGCGGCCGGCAACTTCTACATCAACGACAAGCCGACCGGGGCGATGGTCGGCCTGCAGCCGTTCGGCGGGTCGCGCGCCTCGGGCACGAACGACAAGGCGGGCGGGCCGCTCAACCTGCTGCGCTGGATCAGCCCGCGGACGATCAAGGAGACGTTCCTCCCCGCGACCGACTACGCCTACCCGTTCCATCGCGAGCCCTGACGTTCGCGAGCCCCCCAAGCCCGCGATCCCTCCTGTGTCCGGGCCCGCCTGGACGGCGCCGCCCCCGCGAATCTCTCCGCGCGGGGGCGGCGCCTTTTCCGCGACGTTCGGCGCGGCGATTGGCGCGGCGCGCGCCGGTGGTGTATTCGATCACGGCGGCGGCGCGCAACGCGCGGCCCCAAGGTGCGTCGTGGCGACCCAGGACATCGGACCGGAGCAACTGCGGCGGCTCGCCGACGAGCTCGAGAACTTCGAGGAGATCGCCGAGCAACTGCGCCCGTCGCCGGGGGACATCCCGGAACTCGACGGGCTGGAGATCGACGGCCTGCTGATGCCGCTGCTCGGCGCGATCGGCGGCGACCACGTCGTCTACGTAGACTTCAAGAAGCGGTACGACCTCGACGCGCTCGCCCGCCGCGCGGCG
>JAJFTU010000481.1 GCA_021372775.1 bacterium
GCGGGGGCGGCGGCGCAGCCGTTGCCCGGTCGGCTGAGCCGCCGCCCCCGCCGCCCGACGCGCGTCCCGCGATTCGCGCGGGCCTTGCGTCCCCCGAGCCGCGCGGGCGGTGCACCCCGAATCGCGCGGGCCCTGCGCCTCGAGACCCGCGGGCATTTCTCCGCAAGGCAACATCGATCTGCGTGAGTTCGCGTCGGGAGGCAGGCGCGGTGGGGGCTTGAGCGGGGTTGCGAGCATCGGGGCGCGCCAGCCTCCCCTACGGGGTTTATCGTTTCCGCATGAAGACGTTGACCCCATCCCCCGAGGCCGTGGCCGAGGCGGCCGCGCTCCTGCGCCGAGGCGGCCTGGCCGTCTTCCCGACCGAAACCTTCTACGGTCTGGGATGCGACCCGCGCCGCGCCGACGCCGTCGCCCGCCTCTTCGCCTTCAAAGGGCGCGACGCCGGACGGGCGCTCCCGCTCGTCGCCGGATCGCGCGCGCAGGTCGAACTCGTCGCCCCGACGTGGGAGCGGTTCGAACTGGCCGCGCGCCTCGCGGACCTCTTCTGGCCCGGCCCGCTGTCGCTCGTCGTGCCCGGCGCCGAGACGCTGGCCGACGGCGTCCGCGCCGCGGACGGCACGGTCGCCGTGCGCGTCAGCCCGCATCCCGTGGCCGCCGGGCTCGCCGCCGCCCTCGGGCACCCGATCGTCGCCACCTCGGCCAACCGCTCCGGCGCCGCCGCCTGCCGCTACGTCGCGGAGGCGCTCGCCTCCCTCGGCGAAGGCGCGGACGGCGTCGCGCTCGACGGCGGGGCGACCGTCGGCGGACTCCCTTCCACGCTCGTAGACGGCCGGGCGGACCGGGTCGTCGTGTTGCGCGCGGGGGCGGTCGACGAGGGAACGCTGCTCGAGGCGCTGCGGCGCCGCTAGAACCCGGCCGGTCGAAATCCCCGGCGCTTGCGTCCAAAATGGGGCAGCGCGCCGGACGCGCCGGCGCCTTCTCTCGCAACGGAGCGACCATGCTGCAGTTTCTCCGCGCCGCGCGGCGTTGCGCCGCCGCGTCGCTCGTCCTGCTGGCGGCCCTGCCGGCCCTCGCCGCCCAGAGCGGCCGTCCGAAGGTCGTGGTGATCGGCTTCGACGGCGCCGACCCGAACCTCGTCGAGAAGTACCGCGCCCTGGGGCTGATGCCGAACCTCGACAAGATCGCCCGCGAGGGGACGTTCACCCCGCTGACGCCGACCAACCCGCCGCAGACGCCGGTCTCCTGGTCCACGTTCGCCACCGGGATCAACCCCGGGCGGACGGAGATCTTCGACTTCCTGCAGCGGGCGAACGGCGCCTACCAGCCGGACTTCGCGCTGGCGACGCGGCTCAAGAAGCCGTTCCTCGCCGGCGAGAAGAACGGCCTGCTCGCCGGGCTGCTCGGCGGCCTTCTGGCCGGCGGCGCGGCCCTCGGCCTCGGTCGGACGCTGCGGCAGCGCTGGCTCGTCGCCTCGCTCGCCGGGGCGGCGGTCGGCGTCCTCTTCGGCGCCGGCGTGGGCTACGCCGCGGCGCGGCTGCTGCCGGCCGAGACGATGGACGCGGTGAACAACCGCAAGGGGACGCCGTTCTGGACGGTCGCGGCGCGGAACGGCCTCAAGGTGCGCGTGACGCAGGTCCCCGTGACGTTCCCCGCGGAGAAGCTGCCCGACGGCTCGCGGATGATCTCCGGCCTCGGCGTGCCCGACATGAGGGGCCGCGTCGGGACGCCGACCTACTTCACCTCCGACCCGAACTTCAACGCCGGCGACAACCAGTTTTCGCTCGAACTGGCGCGCCTTCCCGCGCGCCGCGGCGCGATCGAGACGACGGTCATCGGCCCCTACAACTACGTCTTCCACCAGTACGTGATCGAGCGGGCGCAGGAGAAGTGGAAGAAGGCCGGGCTCTCCGCGGCCGAGCGCGCGGACAAGGAACGCGAGCTCGACCGCAAGCTCGAGGAGCAGGGCGCGCCGCGCCGCTTCGACCTGCCGCTGCGCCTCTCCATCTCCGACTCCGAACTGGCGTGGGAGATCTCGGGGCAGAAGGGGAAGCTCCGCGTCGGCGAGTGGTCGGACTGGGTCGTCTTCTCGTTCCCGGTCAACTGGCTCGTGGACCGCGCGCAGCCGGTGCGCGGGATGGGGCGGTTCAAGCTGATCTCCCTTTCGCCGGAAGTGCAGCTCTACCTCTCGCCGGTCAACTTCCATCCCTCGTGCCACCCGGTGGCCTTCTCCTGGCCGCCGAACTGGGCCGAGAAGCTCTCCGACGACGTCGGGCTGTTCAAGACGATCGGCTGGACGATCGACACCTGGTCGTACCCCTCGGGGGTCGGCGGGATCGACCTCTTCGCCGAGGACATGTGGTTCACCGTCGCCGGCGCCGACAAGATCATGGAGCGGTCGCTGACCGAGCCGGGCGCCGACGTCGTCGTGCAGATCTACGACTTCACCGACCGCGCCGGGCACATGCTCTGGCACGAGCTCGACGACGGGCATCCGCTCTTCAAGCCGGAACTGGCGGCGAAGTACCGCAAGCTGATGGAGGACGTCTACCGCAGGATGGACGAGGTGATCGGCCGCGCCCGCGCGCTCGCCGGCCCCGACGCCCTGTTCCTCGTCGTCTCCGACCACGGCTTCTCGTCGTTCCGCCGCCAGATCAACATCAACACCTGGCTGGCCAAGAACGGCCTGCTCGTGCTCAAGAGCGGCATGCGGACGCGCGACCTCGAGCAGCTGTTCGACAAGGACGTCACCGGCGTCAACGTCTTCTCCGGGATCGACTGGTCGGCGACGCGCGCCTGGGCGATGGGGCTCGGCGCGATCTACGTCAACCTCGTCGGGCGCGAGCCGAACGGCGTGGTGATGCCGGGCGCCGACTACGAGAGCGTCGTGCGGAAGATCAAGGAGGGGCTGGAGAACGAGGTGGACGACGTCACCGGCGAGAAGCCGATCGAGCGCGTCTACCGCCGCGACGAGATCTACCACGGCTACGACCCGAACAAGATCCCCGACCTGCGCGCCGCCAACAAGCTCAACTACCGCGTCTCGTGGCAGGACACGCTGGGCGGCCTCTCCAAGCGGGTCTTCGAGGACAACGACCGCGTCTGGTCCGGCGACCACTGCTCGCTCGACCCGAAGTTCGTCCGCGGCATCCTGCTCGTGAACCGCAAGCTGACCGTGCCCGATCCGACGATCACCGACATGGCGCCGTCGCTCCTCTCCGAGCTGGGCCTGCCGGCGCCGAAGGATCTCGACGGGAGGGTGGTCTGGTCGCCGCGCGCGCGCTGATCGGCGCCGCGCTCGCGGCGCTTTGCTGCCTCGTCCCCGCCGCGGCCCGCGCCGGCGAGGCGGCGGGGGAACGGCTGTCCCGCCTCCAGGCGGAGATCGACGCGCTCAGCGCCGAGCGGCGGCGGCTCGCCTCGGAGGAGCGCGGGATCCTCGGGCGGATGGAAGTCCTCGCCGCCGACGCGCGGCTGCTCGACGCCGAGATCGAGCGGCTGGAGGTCGAGCAGGGGGAGGCGCTGCGCTCGGCGGAGGAACTGCGCCGCCGCAGCGCGACGGTCGAGGATCGTCTCGGCGCCGAACGGGCGCGTCTCCGCACCGCGGTGCTGATGCTGCAGCAGGCCGGGCCGCTGGGCGGCCTGCGGTTCATGCTGCGCGGCCGCGACGCGGCGGAGATGGCGGCCGGCTGGCGGCTCGCCCACGAGCTGACGCGCGGGCAGCGCGAGGCGGTCGTCGGCGTCCGCTCCGACCTCGCGGAGCTCGAGCGGGTCAAGCGCGACGTCGAGCGGAAGCGGGTCGAGATCGACGCCCTCAAGGCCAAGGCGGCGACGACGCGCGTCCAGCTCAACGCGTCGATCCGCGAGCGGACGAACGCCCTCGAAGGGGTGCGCCGCCAGGAAGGGCAGCGGCGCCAGGCGATCGAGGAACTGGAGCGGGCGGGGCGCGAGCTGGGGCAGGTGATCGCGGGACAGGGTCCGGCGGCGCCGGCCGCGGTGGACATCCGCCGCTTCAAGGGGCTCCTGCCGCCGCCGGCGCGGGGGAAGCTCTCCCAGCCGTTCGGCGACGTGCGCGACGCGCGCTTCGGCACCGTCGTGCCGCACCGCGGCTGGGACATCGACGCGCCGTTCGGCGCCGACGTGAAGGCGGTCTTCGACGGGCGGGTCGTCTGGTCGGCGTGGTTCCGCGGCTACGGGCTGATGGTCGTCGTGGACCACGGCAACGGCGTCCACTCGGTCTACGCGCACCTCTCGATGACCACGGCGACGAAGGGGAGCGAGGTGGCGAAGGGGCAGTCGGTGGGGAAGGTCGGCGACACCGGCTCGCTCTCCGGGACCGGCCTCTACTTCGAGATCCGCGTCGGCGGCAAGGCCGAGGATCCCGAGCGCTGGATCGCGCGCCGCCGCTGACGGGCGCGCGCCCTCGGCCCGCCGCCGCCGAAGACAGGGCGGGCGGCCTGCCGCCGACGACGACGGGGCGGGCGGCTCGCCGCCGCCGCAAAACGAAAACGGCCGGGACTGCGCCCGGCCGTTTCCGCGAAGATCGGCGCCCGGTCAGAAGTTCTGCGCCTCGAGCCAGCGCTCGCAGTCGATCGCCGCGGCGCAGCCGCTGCCGGCGGCCGTGATCGCCTGCCGGTAGACCCAGTCCTGCACGTCGCCGCAGGCGAAGACCCCTTCGACGGCCGTGCGGCTCGAGCGCCCTTCGGTCAGCAGATAGCCGGCCTCGTTGAGCGGCAGCTGCCCCTTGAAGAGGTCGGTGTTCGGCTTGTGGCCGATGGCGACGAAGACGGCGCCGCACGGACGGTCGGTCGTTTCGCCGGTGACGACGTTCTTCAGCCGCACCCCTTCGACCTTCTCGTCGCCGAGGATCTCCTCGATCACCGAGTTCCAGGCGAACTGCATCTTCGGGTTGGCCTGCGCGCGGGCCTGCATCGGCGCCGAGCCGCGCAGCTTGTCGCGCCGGTGGACCAGCGTCACGGTGCGGCCGAAGCGGGTGAGGAACGTCGCCTCTTCGAGCGCGGTGTCGCCGCCGCCGACGACGACGATGTCCTGGTCGCGGAAGAAGAAGCCGTCGCACGTCGCGCACATCGAGACGCCGCGGTTCATCAGGCGCCGCTCGGAAGGCAGGCCGAGCGTGCGGGCGGTGGCCCCGGTGGCGATGATCAGCGACCGCGCGCGGACGATCTCGCCGCCGTCGAGCTCGACCACGAACGGCCGGGTGGAGAGATCGACGCGCGCCGCGCCGCGCGGATCGAGCTCCGCGCCGAAGCGGGCGGCCTGCTTGCGGAAGAGATCCATGATCTCGGGGCCGGGGATCCCGTCGGGGAAGCCGGGGAAGTTCTCGATCTCGGTCGTGATCGTCAGCTGGCCGCCGGGCTGCAGCCCCTCGTAGACGACCGGCCGGAGGTTGGCGCGCGAGGCGTAGATGGCGGCGGTCAGGCCGGCCGGGCCCGAGCCGAGGATCACGACGTTGCGGACGGACGAGTCGTTCATGGAGCCTCCTGACGGCGGCCGCGGGCGCGTCGTCGCGCGGGGGCGGCCGGTCGACTACAGGCTATCGGCGGGACGGCCGGCGGGCAACGCCGGGGCGTCCGGCGAACGGGGGGCGGCGCGGCGCCAAGAGGCGCGCCGCCACGCCGGCCCAGTCGCGGGCGACGAAGGCGAGGCCGAGGTCCTCGGGCGCCCCCTCGCCGCGGCGATCGACGAAGACCCCGCGCACGCCGAGGTCCTCGGCGGTGTAGAGGTCCCGCTCCGGGTCGCACGAGACGTGGAGCAGCTGGTCCTCGTCGAGCTCCAGTTCGTGGGTCAGGGCGAGCAGGAGATCGGGCTCCGGGAGGTACGCCTCGACGTCGTCGGCGACGATCAGCCGCGCCTTGGCGAGGCCGAGACGCGCGACGTGCGGCGCGGCGAGCGGCCGGGGGAAGTTGCTCAGGACGCCGATTCGCTTCTCGGCCGCGATCCGCTGAAGGGCCGGCGCGGCGTCGGGGAAGTGCGGCCACGAGCCGGCGTCGGCGACGATCGCCGCCGCCTGCTCGGGGGCGAGCGGCGCGCCGGCGCGCGCGGCGGCCTCGAGCAGCGACGAGGCGAAGATCCGGTCGTAGGGGACGAACTCCTCAAGCTTGTCGAGCAGCTCCTCCTCGACCGCCTCCCGTTCGTAGGCGAGGCGCGCGGCCTGCGGCGCGGAGGAAAGGCCGGCGTGGCGGGCGAGGCCGGCGGCGAGGCCGGCGCGCAGGTCCACCACGGCGTTGAACAGGTCGAACGACACCGCTTCGCAGCGGATCGCGGGGCTCACGGTTCGGCTCCTTCGCCGGCGAGAAGCGCCGGCAGCGCGGCGCGGGCGGAGGCCCGCAGCCAGACCGCCCCCGGCTCGGCGCAAAGGCGGTTCGGATCGGGCCCGACGACGATGACCGGCAGGCCGGCGTTCAAGGCGATGTCCGGAATCGACGCCGCGGGGAAGACCTCGCACGACGACCCGACGACGAGCAGGCCGTCCGCCCCCTCGAGCAGCCGCACCGCGCGTTCGAGGGCGCCCTCGGGGAGCTGCTCGCCGAACAACGTGATGGCGGGGCGGAGCACGCCGCCGCAGGGGCAGCGCGGAACGGCGGCGCTTCCCGCGTCGGGGCGGGGCGCCCCGCGGCCGCAGCGGTGGCAGAGATAGCGCCGGCCGCTGCCGTGCAGCTCGACGACCTCGACCGACCCGGCTTCCTGATGCAGCCCGTCGATGTTCTGCGTGGCGATCCCGACGAGCCGCCCGTTCTCCTCGGCCCGGGCGAGGGCGGCGTGTCCCTCGTGGGGGCGCGCGCCGTGCATCGCCGCGTCGAGGACGCGGAACAGCTCCCACGCCCGCTCGGGGGCGAGGTCGAGCGTCCGCACGTGGGCGCAGGTCTCGGGATCCATCCGCTCCCAGAGGCCGCCGGGACCGCGAAACGGCGGCACGCCGCTGTCGACGGACATCCCGGCCCCGGTCAGCGCAAGCCAGCGGGGCCGTCCGGCGAGCAGCGCGCGGGCGTTTTCCAGCGTCGTTTCGGCGTTCATGGCGCCGACAGTGTGCCGCCAGTCTTGACCGGGCGGCAATCGGTTCCGTAGGATTGACTTATATGCTGGCCGATGGACCGCCTCGCCTCCTCGTCGTGGACGACAACCGGCTCGTGCGCGAGCTCGTCAGGGACACCTTCGTCGAGGCGGGCTTCGTCGCCTCGGCCGCGGCGAACGGCCGCGAAGCCCTCGACATGATGGCCGTCTCCAAGCCGGACGTCGTCGTCACCGACGTCGCGATGCCGGAGCTCGACGGCTGGGGGCTGTGCGAGGCGATCAAGGGGGATCCCGACCTGCGGGACGTCCCGGTCGTCTTCCTCTCCTCGCTGCGCGACGTGCCGGACCGCGTGCGCGGCCTGCGGCTCGGCGCCCACGACTACATCTGCAAGCCGTTCGCCCCCGAGGAGTTGCTGGTCCGGGTCAAGGGGATCCTCGAGCGGACCTTCAGCCCGGCCGTCGCCGGCTCGTCCGCCTCGCGCTCGGTCCTCTCCGGGCACACGAGCCACCTCGCCACGACCGACCTCGTTCAACTGCTCGCGGTCAACCGCAAGTCGGGCTGCCTGCGGCTGAAGGGGGACGACACCGGGCGGATCTTCTTCCGCGACGGCCAGATCGTCGCCGCGATGACCAGCCGCGGGGCGATGGCCAAGAAGGCCGTCTTCCGGATGCTCGGCTGGACCGACGCCGAGTTCGAGTTCGACCCCAACGACGACCCGAGCCTCGTCGCCGCCGACATCGGCCAATCGAGCCAGCGGCTGCTGATGGACGCCCTCGTGGCGATCGACGACCTGCAGCGGCTGCGGGCCTCGCTCCCGCCGGACGCGGTGCGGCTGCAGCTCGCCGAAGGGGCGATGCAGCTCTTCGCCGTGGCCAACGAGCTGACGATGACCGAGCGCGAGGTCCTCCGCGCCGCCTCCGAGCAGTGCACGATGAGCGAGATGCTCGAGCTCGGGGAAGGGACCGACCTCGACATCGCCCGCGCCGTGGCGCGTCTCTTGGAGAAGGGCGCGATCGCGCCGGCGGGGTAGTCTTAGCCCGCGATGTCCGCGCCGCCGATCGTTCCGCCGTCCGACAAGCTCCCGCGCAAGGGCCCGCCCTACGCGCCGGACGATCCGCTCGTCCGCGTGCGCGGCATCGGTCCGTCGTGGGCCAAGGAGCTCGAGGAGCGCGGCGCCCGCACCGTGGCCGACCTGCTCGACCACCTGCCGTTCCGCCACGAGGACCGCCGCCGCCCGGTGCGGCTCGCGGATCTGCGCGCGGGGGAACCGGCGACGACGATCGGCGACGTCGCGTCCCTCAAGCGGGTCCGGACCCGCCGCCGCGGGATGGAGATCCTCACCGTCTCGCTCGACGACGGCACGGCGATCGTGCCGGTCGTCTTCTTCAACCGCTCCTACCTCGGCGACTACATGCAGCCCGGCGCGCGGCTGCTGGTCTTCGGGACGCCGACCGCCGACATGTACGGGCCGAGTTTCCGCAATCCGGAGTTCGAGATCCTGCGTCCCGGCGAGGACCCGAACGCCCGCCTCGGCTGGTCGCCGGTCTACGAGCGGATCGGCCCGCTCAGCCCGCGCCGCGTCCGCGCGGCGCTCGCCGAGATCCTCGGCGGGCTCGCGCCGCTCCCCGATCCGCTGCCGGAATCGCTGCGCGCCGCGCGCGGCCTTCCCGCGCGGGAGGAGGCGCTCCGCGCCGCGCACCTGCCGCCGCCGGAGACCGACGCGGCGGACGTCGCCGCGCGGCGCACGCCGGCGCTGCGCCGCCTCGCCTACGAGGAGTTCTTTTTCCTCGAGCTCGGCCTCGCGCTGCGGCGCGCGCGGCGGCGCGCCCAGCGCCGCGGCCGGCCGTTGGCGCCGGCGCCGACGCTGCTCGACGAACTCGCCGCGCTGCTGCCGTACCGGCTCACCGGCGCGCAGCGGCGCGCGGCGGAGGAGATCTGGCGCGACCTCGCCGAGCCGTTCCCGATGAACCGGCTGCTCCTCGGCGACGTCGGTTCGGGAAAGACGGCGGTGGCGCTCCTCGCGCTGCTCGCGGCCGTCCGCGCGGGACGCCAGGCCGCGATGATGGCCCCGACGGAGATCCTCGCCCGGCAGCACGCGACGAACCTCCAGGCGCTCCTCGCGCCGGCCGGGATCAAGCTCGATCTGCTCACCGCGGGGCTTCCGGCCGCGCGGCAGCGCGACGCGCGGGAGCGGATCGCCGACGGGCGGGCGCGGATCGTCGTCGGCACGCACTCGCTGATTTCGGACAAGGTCGCCTTCAAGGACCTCGGCCTCGCGGTGATCGACGAGCAGCACCGCTTCGGCGTCGAACAGCGGGCGGTGCTCTCGGAGAAGGGCGCGGCGCCGGACCTGCTCGTGATGTCGGCGACGCCGATCCCGCGGACGCTGGCGATGGTGATGTACGGCGACCTCGACGTCTCGCTCCTCGACGAGAAGCC
>JAJFTU010000482.1 GCA_021372775.1 bacterium
TTCCAGCAGCGCGAGTACCTCTACGACCTCTTCGAGCAGCTCACCGGCGCCCGCATGACGACCTCCACCGTGCGGATCGGCGGGATGTCGCGCGACGTGCCGGAGGGTTGGCCGGAGAAGCTCGCCGCCTGGAACAAGCAGGTCCCGGCCCACTACGACGAGATGGAAGGGCTGCTGACCCGCAACCGGATCTGGCTCGACCGGACGCAGAACGTCGGCGTGATCTCGCTCGACCAGGCGAAGGCTCTCGGCCTGACCGGCCCGCCGCTCCGCGCCTCGGGGATCGAGTGGGACCTGCGCAAGGCGCAGCCGTACCTCGGCTACGAGGAGTACGACTTCGAGATCCCGGCCGGCACGGTCGGCGACGTCTACGACCGCTACCTCGTGCGGATCGAGGAGATGCGGCAGTCGTCGAAGATCATCGACCAGGCGCTGGCGCGGCTCCCCGAGGGGCCGATCCTCGCCGACGCGCCGAAGGTCGTCCTGCCGCCGAAGGAGAAGGTCCTGACCTCGATGGAGGACCTGATCCACCACTTCGTCATCCTCACCGAGGGGATCCGCCCGCCGCTGGGCGAGGTCTACCACGCGATCGAGGCGCCGAAGGGGGAGCTCGGCTTCTACGTCGTCAGCGACGGCGGCCCGTCCGCCTACCGCTGCCGCATCCGGCCGGCCGCCTTCTGCAATCTCCAGGCGATCGAGACGATGGCCGTCGGCGCGCTCGTCGCCGACGTCGTGGCGATCATCGGCAGCCTCGATCCGGTGATGGGGGAGGTGGACCGATGAGCGCCGAAGACCGCCGCGCGGGGAACGAGGCGCGGCCCGAGACGTTCGGACCGGAGTTCGCGCGCCGCGCGGACGAGATCGTGGCCCGCTACCCGCAGCCGCGCGGGGCGCTGATGCCGCTGCTCCACCTCGCGCAGGACGAGAGGGGGTACGTCTCCCTCGACGCCGAGCGCTGGATCGCCGAGCGGCTGGGGCTGACCCCGGCCTACGTCCACGGCGTGACGTCGTTCTACACCATGTACCGCACCGCCCCGGCGGGGCGGCATCTGCTGCAGCTCTGCACGACCGTCTCCTGCATGCTCCGCGGCTGCGACCGCGTGCGGGAGCACATCGAGGAGAAGCTGGGGATCGAGGCCGGCGAGACGACCGCGGACGGGCTGTTCACGCTGGTCTGCGTCGAGTGCCTCGGCTCCTGCGGGACCGGCCCGGTGCTGCAGGTGGACGACGACTTCTACGAAGACATGGATCTCGAGCGGGTGGACGCGCTGCTCGACGCGCTGCGGCGCGGGGAGCGCCCCGTGCCGGGCGCCGGGCCGCGGCGGGCGATTGTGGAATGACGGCGCGGGCCGCGGCGCGGCCCCGAGGCGGGCGATGGAACCTGTTCTGACGCGCAACGTGGGGATCGACGGCTCGCAGACGCTCGGCGTGTACCAAGCGCGCGGCGGCTACCTCGCCCTGCGCAAGGCGCTCGGCCTGACGCCCGACGCGCTCGTGAACCTCGTCAAGGCCTCCGGCCTCCGCGGCCGCGGCGGCGCCGGCTTCCCGACCGGCCTCAAGTGGTCGTTCATGCCGAAGGACCCGACGCCGGAGCGGCCGAACTACCTCGTCTGCAACGCCGACGAGTCGGAGCCGGGGACGTTCAAGGACCGGCTGCTGATCGAGAACGATCCCCACATGCTGCTCGAGGGGACGTTGATCGCCGCCTACGCGCTGCGCGCCGAGCGGGCGTTCATCTACATCCGCGGCGAGTACGCCTACGGCGCGAAGACGCTGATCGACGCGCTGCGCGAGGCGCGCGCCGCCGGCTACGTCGGCCGCGACGTGCTGGGAAGCGGCTGGTCGTGCGAGATCGTGATCCACCGCGGCGCGGGCGCCTACATCTGCGGCGAGGAAACGGCGCTGATGGACTCGCTCGAGGGGGGGCGCGGCAACCCGCGCCTCAAGCCGCCGTTCCCCGCGGCGCACGGCGTCTACGGCCGGCCGACGACGATCAACAACGTCGAGACGCTCTGCTGCGTGCCGTTCATCGTCGAGCGCGGCGCCGACTGGTTCAAGGCGATCGGCCCCGACGAAAAGAACACCGGCCCGAAGCTCTACTGCCTCTCCGGCCACGTGCGGCGCCCCGGCGTCTACGAGGCGCCGATGGGGCTGCCGCTCGCCGAGCTGATCGACGGCTTCGGCGGCGGGATGCTCCGCCCGGGACGCGCGCTCAAGGCGGTGATCCCCGGCGGCTCTTCGACGCCGGTCCTGCGGGCCGAGGAGTGCGCGGGGCTGCGGATGGACTTCGACGCGCTGGCCAAGGCCGGCTCGATGCTCGGCTCCGCCGGCTGCATCGTGATGGACGAGGGGACCGACATGGTCGCCGTCGCCGAGCGGGTGGCGCACTTCTACGCCCACGAGTCGTGCGGCCAATGCACCCCCTGCCGCGAGGGGACCGGCTGGATCGAGAAGGTGATCGCGCGGATCCGCCGCGGCGGCGGACGCCCCGAGGACCTCGAGTTGCTGGACGAGATCGCGCAGGGGATGCAGGGGACGACGATCTGCCCTCTCGCCGACGCGGCGGCGATGCCCTGCCGCGCCTTCGTGGCCAAGTTCCGCGACGAGTTCGAGCACTACATCGAGCGCGGCCGGCCGCTGGCCGCGGCCGCCTCGGGGACGGGCGCCTGACATGCCGACCTTCCGCATCGACGACCGCGAGCTGACCGTTCCCGCGGGGACGACGGTGCTGCAGGCCGCGTTGGCCAACGGCGTCGAGATCCCGCACTACTGCTACCATCCGGGCCTCTCGATCGCCGGCAACTGCCGCATCTGCCTCGTCGAGATCGAGAAGTTCCCCAAGCCGGCGATCGCCTGCAACACGGTGGTCGCCGAGGGGATGGTCGTCCACGCCGACGGGCCGGGCGCGGCCAAGCTGCGCCGCCGGGTGATGGAGTACCTGCTCGTCAACCACCCGCTCGACTGCCCGATCTGCGATCAGGCGGGGGAGTGCAAGCTGCAGGACTACGCCTACCGCTTCGGCCAGCCGACGACCCGCTTCGTCGAGGAGAAGGAGCACGGCCCGAAGCGGCGCGAGCTCGGGCCGCACGTCGTCTTCGACTGGGAGCGGTGCATCAAGTGCACGCGCTGCATCCGCTTCTGCGAGGAGGTGCCGAAGACCGGCGAGCTGGCGATGTTGCTGCGCGGCGTGCGGGAGGAGATC
>JAJFTU010000483.1 GCA_021372775.1 bacterium
TGGGAGGCGCGCTTCCACGCGCTCCAGCCGTACACGATCCTCTTCCGCCCGCCGCGCCTCGTCGGCCTGCGGACGCGGGTCCGCGGCGCCGCGTCGCTTTCGGCCGACGACCCGCTGCGCGGCGTCGAGGACTGGTGGCTCGAGGAGACGCCGCGGCCCTGAGCGGGCCCGCGGCGCGTTCCCCGCGGCGGCGCGGCGGCCGTCCGCGGTCCGGCCCGCGGGAATCCGCGCTAAGATCGACGACGCGAGCGCCGCGCGGCGCATTGCGGGGGACGGCGGGACGTTGATCGACGCCTACGTGGACGCCAACAAGCGGTACCGGATCCTCAACGAACTCGGCGCCGGAGGGTTCGCGCGGGTCATGCTGTGCCGCGACCGGATCTCCCGCGAGGTCCGCGCCGTCAAGGTCGCCAACCGGATGGGCGACGAATCGCTGCTGCGCGAGGCGCGCGGCCTGCGCTTCCTCTCCCACCCCGGGATCGTCCGCGTCCACGACGTCGGCGAGGACGAGCGCGGCCGGCTCTACATGGTCATGGACTACGTCGAGGGGCCGACGCTGCGCGACTTCCTCGAGTTCCACCACAAGCTGCCGGCCGCCGTCGCGCTCGACATGGCGGTCGAGGTCGCCGAGGCGATCGAGGCGATCCACGCCGACGGCCTCGTGCACCGCGACCTCACGCCGTCGAACATCATCCTCGACCGGCGCACGTTCCGCCCCGTGGTCTGCGACTTCGGCATCGCCCGCGACCTCGGCCTGACGACGCAGACCGGCTCGGCCGCGGGCACGCTCGCCTACATGCCGCCGGAGCAGATGCGCGGCCGGGCCACGGCGCGCACCGACGTCTTCGCCCTCGGCGTCGTGCTGTTCGAAATGCTGACCGGCCTCTGCCCGTGGGGCGAGGCGCGCACGGCGATCATCGCCTACCGCATCCTGCGCTTCGACCGGCGCCGCCTCGCGCGGCAGATGGGGCTCGTGCCGGAGAAGCTCCGCCCCGTCCTGATGCGCGCCATGGCCCGCGACCCGCACGAGCGGTTCCCCTCGATGGCCGCCTTCCGCCGCGCGCTCGGCGAGGCGGCGCCGCGGCGGCGCGGCCGGACGATGGAGCAGCTCCTCGACGCCTACTACGACATCCGCCGGGTCTGCGCCGGCTGCGGCGCCGACCTGATCACCCACATGCGGTACTGCCCCGAGTGCGCCGACCGCAAGCGGCTCGTCTGGGCCGACCAGCTGCCGACCCGCTGTCCGCGCTGCGGCTGGGAGAAGTCGCCGACCTGGGCCTACTGCGCCTGGTGCGGCGCGGAGTGCCTGCGGCCGCGCGAAGGGAAGGACCTTCTCGCCGCGCGCGGCAAGTGCCCGGCCTGCCGCAAGGCGACGCCGCTCTACGCCCGCTTCTGCCCCCACTGCCGCGAGCGCCTCAGCTGGGACGTCGAGTTCAAGATCCCCTGCCCGAAGTGCGGCTGGGGCGTTTCGGCGAAGTGGCGCGGCTGCCCGTGGTGCGGGCGGAAGCTCCAGCGGCGGCGGAAGGGCGCGCCGCTCGAGGAACCGGCCGCGCCGCCCGCGACGGCGGGCGCGGCGCCCGCCGTCGCCTCGCGCAAGTCCGGCTGACGGTCCCGCGTTTTTCGCGGGGGCCGCGCCGCGCGTTTGCCGCGCGGGCGGCCGCTCGCCGGACGCCGCCGCGGCCGTCCGCTAGAGCTTGAAGCGGACGACGATCGGGGCTTCCAGACCTTCGCCGGTCACCCGCAGCGCGAAGGCGCGTCCCTTGAGGTCCCCGGCGGGGCGCGCGAAGTAGAGCGTGTCGGCGAACCACATCATCTTCGGCACCTCGACGACGTCGGCGAGGACGTCGGCGCGCGGCGTCAGCGGCGGGAAGAAGTTCGCCTCGAGCCGCCGGTAGCCGTTGAACTGCGCCGGCAGGAAGTCGAAGAACAGCTTCGCGTGGCGGACGTCGACGCTCCGCTGGCGGCCGGTCGCGCGCACGTCGGCGACGGAGAGCAGCGGGTACTCCTTCCCCTGTTCGTCGATCAGCGTGAACGACGCGCGGGCGAGCTTCACGTTCGTCAGCCGGTGGTTGCAGACGGCGACCGGCAGCGGCAGCACGACGGCCGTCGGGTCGAGCCGGGCCGCGGAGACGTTGACGAGGACGGTCGCCTTCCCTTCCTCGCCGTACGTCTCGCGGAACTGCGACTTGCTGAGGGACGGCTCGCCGGCGACGGCCGGCGCGACGAACGACGCCGCGACGCACGCGGCGGCGATCACGAAGACGCTGCGGTTCATGGGCGGTCCTCCGAAGGGCGCCGGCGCGCTGCGCCGCGCCCGCGGGTCCTTATGCAACGACGGCGCCGCGGCCGAGAGCCGCGCCGCAGGCCAGGATGCGACCGATGCGCCGTCCTCCGCCGCGGACGACGCGGCGCCGCGGGAGGACGGTCAGAGCGGAGCGGAGAACGCCGCGGCGTTGGCGCGCGCGACCGCGGCGAGCCCCTCTTCGAGGGCGTCGACGTCGATAAAGCACCCCGCGGCCCGCACGGCCTCGCCGAACAGCAGCGCCGCGGGACGGACGGCGTGGAGCAGCGGCCCGACGTCCGCCGCCCCGCCCGGGGCCTCGATCATCAGCGGCGCGACGCGCGCGAGCCGCCCCAAGGCGGCGAGGTCGTACGCCTCGAGGATCGTCGCCCCCGGCCGCGGCGGGATCCATAGCAGCTCCCCGGGGACGTACCGCGCGTCCGGGTCCGGCCCGCCCGGCGGCAGCAGCCGGACCCGCGGCGCGGCGCCGGCCGGAAACGTCTCCCCCGGACGCGCCACGGCGCCGGCGGCGAACGTCGGCCGCGGCGCGCCCGCCCGGCGCCAGACGATCCGCGCCGCGAGCGGCGGCAACGCCGCCGCCACTTCCGCCGCGGCCTCGACGTCGAGGGCGTACGGCTCGTCGCCCCCGACGACGAGCACGGCCCCGTCGAGCCCGAACCGGCCGACCTCGCGCGCCTGGCGCGGATCGGCCGGCCCGAGCAGGACCGTCTTGACCGGCCCGCTCACTTCACGTGGACTTTGACGAAGACCGGCTCCTTGAGCTCGGGCGCGCTCAGCCACAGTTCGAGCTTCTTGTCCTTGATCGAGCCTTTGGGATGCGGGAAGTAGAGCATGTCGGCGGTCCACATCCGCAGGTTGAGCTCGACCTTGTCCCGCACCACGCCGCGCCGCCCGAGCCGCGTCGTCGTCAGCACCGGGAAGAAGACCGACGGCTGGTGGACCCAGGAGTCGTAGTACCCCTGCGTGACCTCGAAGAAGTGGTCGGCGGCGTTCCAGTCCCCGTTCGAGAGGACCCCCGTCCGCCGCATCTCCTGCACGCTGGCCAGCGGATAGCGGTTCCCCTCCTCGTCCACGAGGGTGAACGACTCGCGCGTCAGCGTGATCCGCGGCATCGACTTGTTGGCGAGCGCGAAGGCGATCGGGATCAGCTGCTTGTCGTCGCGCCAGACCGTCGCCGAGACGTCGACGGTGAAGATCAGCAGGTTCCCTTCCTCGATGTAGGTGCGCGGCGTCAGCCGCGGGTGGTAGCCCGGCTCCTGCGGCAGCTTGCGGTCGAACAGCGCGCAGCCGGCGAGGAGGACGAGCGACGCGACGAGCGGCGCGGCCGCGACCCGCCGGACGAAGGTTCGGGCGCCTTCGGTCATGGGATGCCTCCCGCGGGCCGCGGGGGCCCGCACGACGTCATTCTACGGCGGCGGGGCGGACGCAGGGGCGCGCCGCGGCTCACATCAGCGACTGCGGATCGACGTCCACGACGAGCCAGCGCGGCGCCGCCCCCTCCTCGGCCGCGATCCCCTCGAGCGCCCGGCGGAGCGCGTCGTTCAGCCGCCGCCGCGCCTGGGCGCGCACGACGATCTGCACCCGCCAGAGCCCCTGCAGCCGGGCCAGCGGGGCGGCGGTCGGTCCGAGGACGGCGACGTGCCCGTCCCCCGCCGCGCGCAGCGCCTCGGCGACGCGGCGCGCGTTCTCCTGCGCGCGCCCCTGGTCGGCGTCGCGCACGACGACGTTGGCCAGCGCGGCGAACGGCGGGCAGCGCAGCAGCTCGCGCCCCGCCATCTCCCGCGCCGCGAAGGCGCGGAAGTCCTGCGCCAGCGCGGCGGCGATCGCCGGATGGTCCGGCTGGTAGGCCTGCACGACGACGAGCCCCGGCCGCTCGCCGCGTCCCGCGCGCCCCGCGACCTGCGTCAGCAGCTGGAACGTCCGCTCCGCGGCGCGGAAGTCGGGGAGGCGCAGCGCGGCGTCGGCGTTGAGCGCGCCGACCAGCGTGACGCGCGGGAAGTGATGCCCCTTGGCGATCATCTGCGTGCCGACGAGGACGTCGAGGTCGCCGCGCCCGAAGGCGCCGAGCAGCTCGGCGAGACGCTCCGGCGAGCGGACGGCGTCGCGGTCGAGGCGGCCGACGCGCGCCCCGGGCAGCGCCGCCGCGAGAAGCTGCTCCGCCTGCTGCGTCCCTTCGCCGACCTCCGCGAGATGCGGCGAGGAACAGCTCGGGCAGGCCTCGGGACGCGGCCGCGAATAGCCGCAGTAGTGGCAGCGCAGCCGCTCCCCCACGCGGTGCCAGGTGAGCGGCACGCTGCACGAGGGGCAGCCGACCGCCTCGCCGCAGGCGCGGCAGAAGATCGCCCGCGACCAGCCGCGGCGGTTCAGCAGGACCATCGCCTGCTCGCCGCGTCCGAGCGCCGCCTGCAGCTCGGCCAGCAGCCGGCGCGAGAACGGCGTCGCCTTGCCGCGCTCGCGGAACTCCGCCCGCATGTCCACGAGCTGCGCGCGCGGCAGTTCCCCGCCGGCGACGCGCCGCGGCAGCTCGACCAGCTCCGCCTTCCCCGCGAGCTGCAGCCGCCACGCCTCCATCGACGGCGTCGCCGAGCCGAGGACGACGAGCGCCCCCGCCTCGCGTCCGCGGACCAGCGCGAGATCGCGGGCGTGGTAGCGCGGCGTCTCCTCCTGCTTGTAGCCGCCGTCGTGCTCCTCGACCACGACGACCAGCCCGAGGTCGCGCACCGGCGCGAAGAGCGCGGAGCGGGCGCCGACAACGACCTTCGCCTCGCCGTCCCGCGCGCGGCGCCAGGCGTCGAACCGCTGCCGGTCGTCCACGCCGGAGTGCAGCGTCGCCACCCCCTCGCCGAAGCGGCCGCGAAGCGCCTCGGCGACGCGCGGCGTGAGGCCGATCTCCGGCAGCAGGACCAGCGCCCCGCGCCCGCGCGCCAGCGCGTGCTCGACGAGGCGCAGGTAGACCTCGGTCTTCCCCGAGCCGGTCACGCCGAAAAGCAGGGCGGCGTGAAACGCGTTCGCGTCGATCCGCGGGGCGAGGCGCGCGACGGCCTCCCGCTGCTCGTCGGTGAGGCGCGGCGGCGGCGCGACCGGCAACCCGGTTTCCGGCGCTTCGGCCGGCGGCAGCTCCTCGACCTGCGGCGCGAGCAGTCCGCCGCGCACGAGCGCCGTCGCCGCGGCCGGCCCGACCCCCGCCTCGCGCGCCAGTTCCGACGCGGGGCGCGGCGGCCCGGCCAGCGCGGCCTCGAACAGCTTCAGCCGCGCCGGCGCGCGGCCGAGGCGGGCGCGCGCCGCGTCGGGATCGGCCGCCGCCTCGGGCGAAGGGACGAGCACGATCCGCGTCGCCGGCGCGCCCCGTTCCTCGCCGATCTCCTTGTCGATCGCGACGAAGCCGGAACGGAGGAGTCGGCGCATCTCCGCCTGGCTGCCGGCGTGCGCGGCGAGCGACGCCGTTCCCGCGCGGCCGCGCGGGCGCTCGGCGAGCCAGCGCAGCGCGTCGGGGGCCGTCGGTTCGTCGAGCGCGCGGCGTCCCGCGTCGGTCAGGCGGGCGACGCCCTTCACGACCGGCGAGGCGGCGGCGGGAAGGGCGGCGCGCGCCATCTCCCCCGGCGGGGCGACGTAGTAGTCGGCGGCCCAAAGGACCGTCGCCAGAAGATCGGGAGGCAGGGCCGGAGCGCCCTCCGGATCGAGCGCGCCGACGAGGTCCTTCAGTTCGACGTCGGCGGGAGCTTCGGCGACGCGTCCGACGACGACGCCGACCACGACCCGCTTGCCGAGAGGGACCTTGACCCTCGCCCCCGGGACCGCGGCGGCGGCGAGCGCCGCCGGGACCCGGTAGGTCAGAGGACGGAACAGCGGCGCCGGCACGGCGACTTCGACGAAGCCGCCCTCCGGCGCCGGACGATCAGAGGCCAACGCCGTCGAGCGCGCCGTCGAGCACGGCGGGGTCGGCCGTTTCGGGGAGCGTGACCTTGAGCCGCGGCTCGTCGGCCATCGCCTTCTTGATCGCGTGGACGGCGCCCTCGTTGCGCGCCCAGGCGCGGCGCGCCACGCCGTTGGCGACGTCCCAGCAGAGCATCGTGCGCGCGCGGCGCGAGGCGTCGGCGCCGCCGTCGAGCAGCATCCCGAAGCCGCCGTTCGTCACCTCGCCCCAGCCGACGCCGCCGCCGTTGTGCAGGCTGACCCACGTCGCGCCGCGGAAGGCGTCGCCGCAGAAGTTCTGCACGGCCATGTCGGCGGTGAAGCGCGAGCCGTCGCGGATGTTGGCCGTCTCGCGCCACGGCGAGTCGGTGCCGGAGACGTCGTGGTGGTCGCGGCCGAGGACGACCGGCCCCTTGAGCCGGCCGTCGGCGACGGCCTGGTTGAACGCCTCGGCGATCATCCGCCGGCCGTCGCGGTCGGCGTAGAGGATCCGCGCCTGCGAGCCGACGACCATCTTGTTTTTCCCCGCCTCGCGGATCCAGCGCAGGTTGTCGAGGTTCTGCTGGCGCGTCTCTTCCGGCGCCGCGGCGGCGAGCTTCTCCAGCGTCTCCGCGGCGAGGGCGTCGGTCAGCGCGAGGTCCGCGGGGTCGCCCGAGCAGCAGACCCAGCGGAAGGGGCCGAAGCCGTAGTCGAAGCAGAGCGGCCCCATGATGTCCTCGACGTACGAGGGGTAGCGGAACTCGCCCGGCGCGCGGTCGACGTCCGCGCCGGCGCGGCGCGCCTCGAGCAGGAACGCGTTGCCGTAGTCCCAGAAGTGCATCCCGCCCTTGGCCAACTCGTTGATCGCCGCGACGTGCCGGCGCAGCGAGGCGTGCACCTGCTCCTTGAACCCCTCGTGGTCGTTCTTCATCATCGCCCGCGCCGCCTCGAAGGAGAGGCCGGCCGGGTAGTAGCCGCCGTAGTACGGGTTGTGGAGCGAGGTCTGATCGGAGCCGAGCTCGACGCCGACCCCGTCCTTGGCCATCTTCTCCCACAGATCGACGATGTTGCCGAGGTAGCCGATCGAAACCGCTTCCTTGCCCCGGCGCGCCTTGTCGATCCGCGACAGCAGCCGGTCGAGGTCGGTCTCGTACTCCATCAGCCAGCCCTGCTCGTGGCGCTTCTTGAGCGCGGCCGGGTTGACCTCGGCGATCACGCCGACGGCGCCGGCGATCACGGCCGCCTTGGCCTGCGCGCCGCTCATCCCGCCGAGGCCGGAGGTCACGAAGACCTTTCCCGCCAAGTCGCTGTTCAGGTAGAGCCGGCCGGCGTTGAGCAGCGTGATCGTCGTGCCGTGGACGATCCCCTGCGGCCCGATGTACATGAAGCTGCCGGCGGTCATCTGGCCGTAGCTCGTCACGCCGAGCGCGTTGTACTTCTCGTAGTCGCCGGGGACGGAGTAGTTCGGGATCATCATCCCGTTCGTCACCACGACGCGCGGCGCGTCGGAATGCGACGGGAAGAGCCCCATCGGGTGGCCGGAGTAGAGCGCGAGCGTCTGCTCCTCGGTCATCTCCGAGAGGTACTTCATCGTCAGCAGGTACTGGGCCCAGTTCTGGAAGACCGCGCCGTTGCCGCCGTAGGTCACCAGTTCGACCGGATGCTGCGCGACCGCCGGGTCGAGGTTGTTCTGGATCATCATCATGATCGCCGCGGCCTGGCGGCAGCGCGCCGGGTAGTGGTCGATCGGGCGGGCGTGCATCGCGTAGGCCGGACGGAAGCGGCGCATGTAGATCTTGCCGTCTTCCTTGAGCTCGCGCGCGAACTCCGGGGCGAGGCGGGCGTGCCAGGCCGGCGGGAAGTAGCGCAGCGCGTTGGCCAAGGCGAGGCGGCGCTCGGCCGGCGTCAGTTCCGGACGGCGCTTCGGCGCGTGGTCCACGCCCGGAAGGTCGGGCGGCGGGGCGGGAATCGACGCGGGGATGCCTTGGCGGATTTGGCTCTGGAACGACGGCAGATCGACGCTCATTGCAGGGTCTCCGAAGACGGTGGGAAGACCCCGCGATTATAGCCGCCCGCCCGCGCCGCGGCAGTCCGCGCGACGCCGACGCGACCGCGCCTCACCGCGCGGCGGCGCGCGCCTTCCAGACCGGGGCTTCCCACGAAACGTAGAGAAACACGCCGGCGTCGGGACTGTCCTTCGTCGCGCCGATCGGCAGCGCCGCGCCGAGCACCAGCTGTCCCGACTTGAAGTTGAAGGCGCGCCGCATCCCGGGGCTGACGATCAGCTGGTTCGTCGATTCGGTCACGCCCGGCGCGATCGGCGTGCGGACGCGGATCCCGACCACTTCGAGCATCAGGTTGAAGGACGGCGTCGTGTGCCAGATCAGGCTCGCCCCGGCGGAGACGTTCGACGATTCGGAGCGGAACGGACGCCCCGCGTCGTCCACGAAACGGGCGCGCGGAATCCACGTTCCGCCGACGTTGAGATGCGCCGCGAAGTCCGCCGACAGGCGGCGGCTCCACGGCAGGTTGACCTGCGCCCCCCACGCGCCGTTTCCCGTCCCCCCGCGCCAGTCGCCGGTCGGGAGCACGGCGGAGAGACGGGGCGCGAACCACCAGCCCCGCTCGCTTCCGCCGAGCAACTGCCGCCGGTAGTTGAGCAGCACGTCGCCGACGCCGTCGGCGCCGCCGTCGTCCGGCTTGGTCGAGAACGGCACGGTCGCGCTGAGCTGGTTCCGCTCGTCGGGAACGGGCCACTCGCTCGTGAACGTGTTCTGCCAGTTCCGGCTCCCGCGGACGTACTGGAAGCCGAAGATCCACTGTACGACCCCCGGCTCCTGGTTGTACGCCTCTTCGATCAGGAACGAGTTGTCCTGGATCGCCTCCGGCCAGGCCGGCGGCGCGGGCGCCGGTTCCGCCGCGGACGCGGCGCCGCCGAGCGCGATCGCCGCGAAGCACGCCGCCGCCACTGTCCGCAGGCTCATTCCCGAACGACCTCCAACGGGGGCGGACCCCGACGAAGGCAACCTCGTCCGCGGAGAGTCCGGACGCAAGCCCGGCGGCGCGGCTGAAGGAAGCGATCTCGCCGTCGGACCGGACGGTGACGAGCGTCGTCGCGCGGCGCGAAGGGGCCGTCGCGTCCGCGGGGCTGCCTGAGGCGAACTCAGTCGCGCGGCTTGGGCGGCGAGAGGCCGAGGCGCCTCATGACGTCCTGCATGTCCTCCCACACCGGCCGCTTCGCCGGCGGATTGCGCAGCAGATACGCCGGATGGAAGGTCACCTTGAGCGGAACCCCCTCGAACTCGTACCACGTTCCGCGGACGCGCGTGATCCCCGGCAGCTCGAGCCCGGTGAGCCCTTCGACCGCCGTCTTGCCCAGCGCGACGAGGATCTCCGGCTTGATCGCCCGGATCTGCGCCTTGAGAAAGCCGATGCAGGCGGCCCGCTCGTCGGGGAGCGGCGTGCGGTTGTTCGGCGGCCGGCACTTCACGATGTTCCCGATGTAGACCTGCGGCCGCGAGAGCCCCATCGCGGCGATGATCTTGTCGAGCAGCTGCCCGGCGCGGCCGACGAACGGCTCCCCTTTCAGGTCTTCGTCCGCCCCCGGCCCTTCGCCGACGAACATCAGCCGGGCGTGCGGGTCGCCGACGCCGAAGACGAGCTTCGTGCGTCCCTCGCAGAGGCGGCAGCGGCGGCAGTCGCCGATCACTTCCCCGCGCAGCCGCTCGAGCGCCGCTTCGGGGCGACCGCGTTCCGCTTCCAAAATCGCCGCGATCGCCGCGGCGTCGGCCGCGTTCGTCGCCGCGTCGGCCGCGTTCGTCGCCAAGACCTCGGCCGCGGGCGTCGCGGCCGCGGCGGCGGCGCGCGGCGCGCGGGAACGACTCGCCGCGGCGTCGCCGGTCGGGGCGGCGGCGCGCGGCGCGGGAGCGGCCTCGCGCGTCCGCGCCGCGCGGGCCGCGGACGACGCGGTCGTCGTCGGCTCTCTCATCTC
>JAJFTU010000484.1 GCA_021372775.1 bacterium
GCCGTGGACCGGATAGCTGCGGTGGCGGGAGAAGGAGAAGCGGGTCGCGTCCGCGACCGGCGCGGCGTCCTCGCCGTTGCGCAGCAGCGCGGCGAGCCCCGCCCGGTCGGCGAAGGAGTACGGCGCCCAGTAGTGGACGTGGTCGAAGCGCACCGCGACGCCGCCGACGCGCGCGACGCCGGCGCCGAGCGGCGTCCGCTCCATCTCGGCCGCGAGGCGCGGATGCTCGCCCGCGGCGCCGAGGGCCGGTGCCGCGGCGAGAGCGACGACGGCGACGAGCGCGACGAGCGACGCGGCGGCGAGCGACGCCGAAGCCGCGGGCGCGGAATGCGCGGAACGAAGCGCCACGACGGGCCTCCACGCGCCGAAGAACGCGCGCGGCGAGTCTCCCGAATCGCGCGCCGTTTGGCAAGCGACCGACGCGTTCCGCCCGCCGGCCGCCGCGGCGGCCGCTTGACGGAACGCGAAGCGCACGGTAGCTTCCGCGCCATGAGTCGGAACAGCCACGTCCTCTCCGCGAACGTCATGGCCATGGCCATGCGCATGCGCCGCACGCCGGCGCGGGAGAGGAACGTCCGTCTTGACTGACCGCTGACTCAGCACAAGTCCACACGGACGAAGACCCGCGACGGCGCCGCCGGAGCGGGTCTTTTTGCGTTCCGGCGCGCCGTCGCGTTCCGCGGTCCTTTGGGCCGCCCGAGGAGAACGCGATGCCGCAACAGAAGCCGCGCTTCGAAACGCTGCAAGTCCACGCCGGGAACGGCGCCGCCGCGGCCCGCCGCGCCGCCGCGCCGCCGATCTTCCAGACGACGTCGTTCACGTTCGACGACTGCGCCCACGGCGCGGGGCTCTTCGCCCTCGACGCCGCGGGGCACATCTACAGCCGCCTCTCCAACCCCACCGTCGCGGCGTTCGAGGAGCGGGTCGCCGCGCTCGAGGGGGGCGCGGCGGCGGTCGCGACGGCCAGCGGGCAGGCGGCGATCTTCCTCGCCGTCGCCGCGCTCGCCGCCGCCGGCGACAACATCGTCGCCGCGAACGCCCTCTACGGCGGCACGCACAGCCTGTTCCGCTCCTCCCTCGCCCGCCTCGGCGTCGACGTCCGCCTCGCCCGCGGCGTCGAGGCCGAGGCGTTCGAGCCGCTGATCGACGAGCGCACGAAGGGGCTCTACGTCGAGTCGATCGGCAATCCGGGGTTCGACGTCCCCGAGTTCGATCGTCTGGCCGCGCTGGCGCACGGCCGCGGCCTGCCGCTGGTCGTGGACAACACGTTCGGCGCCGCCGGCTGGTACGCGCGGCCGATCGACCACGGCGCCGACGTCGTCGTCGCCTCGGCGACGAAGTGGATCGGCGGCCACGGCGCGGCGCTCGGCGGCGTGATCGTGGACGCCGACCGCTTCGACTGGGCCGCCTCCGGCCGCTTCGCCGAGTTCGTCGAGCCGGCCGCCGGCTACCACGGCCTCCGCTACGCCGCGGACTTCGGGCGCGGGACGCCGCGCGGCGGCGCGCCGCTCGCGGCGCGCGTCAGGCTCGAAGGGCTGCGCGACTTCGGCCCCTGCCTCGCGCCGCAGAACGCGTTCCTGCTGCTGCTCGGCCTCGACACGCTGTCGCTGCGCGCCGAACGGCAGGCGGCGAACGCGCTGGCCCTCGCGCGCTGGCTCGAGGAGCGTCCCGAGGTCGCGTGGGTGCGTCACCCGGGGCTGCCCTCCCATCCGCACCACGCGCGGGCGCGGCGGTACTTCCCGCGCGGCGCCGGGGCCGCCTTCAGCTTCGGCCTCGTCGGCGGCGCCCCGGCGGGACGCCGCTTCATCGAGGCGCTGGAGACGACGCTCCATCTCGCCAACGTCGGCGACGTGCGGACGCTGGCGATCCATCCCGCCTCGACGACGCACGCCCAGCTCTCGCCGCGCGAGCGGGAGGCGGCCGGCGTCTCCGAGGACCTCGTCCGCGTCTCGGCCGGCGTCGAGCATGTCGAAGACCTCCGCGCCGACTTCGAGCGCGCCCTCGCCGCGGCGCGCGGGGAGGCCCGGTGATCGGCCGCCGCGTCCGCGCGCGCGACGCGGTCCTCGCGGTCGAGGCCCCGTTCCCGCTGGAACTCGGCGGCGCGCTCGAACAGGTCCGCGTCGCCTACCGCACGTGGGGCCGCCTCGCGCCGGACGGCGCGAACGCGGTCGTCGTCTGCCACGCGCTGACCGGCTCGGCCGACGCGGCGGAGTGGTGGTCGCCGCTCTTCGGCGCCGGCCGCGCGCTCGA
>JAJFTU010000485.1 GCA_021372775.1 bacterium
GGCGACGACGAAGCGCGCCGGCCGCGCGCTTTCGAGGTAGAGCCGGCCCCCGTGGGCCTCGACGATGTTCGCCGCGATCGGCAGGCCGAGGCCGGTCCCGTCGGCCCGCGTCGTGAAGAACGGCTCGAAGATCCGCGCCGCGACCTCGTCCGGAACCCCCGGGCCGCTGTCGGCGAAGACGAACAGCACCTGCCCGCCGCGGGCCTCGGCCGAGACGACGACCTCGCCCCGCCCGCCCATCGCCTGCCCCGCGTTGAGCAGCAGGTTCCGCGCGACCTGGCGGATGTTGAAAGCGTCCACCGGCACGACGTCGTCGCCGGCGCAGCGGTCCTCGAGGCGCACGGAGACGCCGGCCATCTCGGCGTGGCCGGCCACCGAATCGCGCATCCCCTCGAGCACGTCGCCCACCGGCCAAGGATGGCGGTCGAGACGCGGCGGCCGCGAGTACGACAGCAGGTCGTCCACGACCTCCCGCGTCCGCGCGATCCGCCCGCGCATCTCGACGACGATCGCCCGCCGCGCCGAGGAGAGGTCGTCCGCGGACAGGAAGACCTGCAGCGCGCCGTCCACGCCGGCGAGGGTGTTGCGGATCTCGTGGGCCAAGGTCGCGGAGAGCTGCCCGATCGACGCCAGCCGTTCGGCGTGCAGCGCCCGCTCCGCCATCCGCACCGCCTCGGTCACGTCGCGCACGCGGATCTGCCGCAGCCCCGGCTCGCCGAGGCCGCTCCCCGAAAGCTCGAAGACCCAGTCGCCGGCGGGGCGCGGCACGGTCACCTCGCGCCGGCCCGGCGGCAGCTCGCGGTGCAGCGCCTCGATCCAGACGTCGAGCTGCGGCCGCACGCTCGCCGGCCAGAGGGCGGTGAACGAGTCGCCGACCTTCGGCGCGCGCTCGAACGGCAGCCTCATGCCGGCTTGGTTGACGGCGACGATTCCCCGCTCGCGCTCGACGATGAACAGCGCGTCGGGGGCGAGATCGAAGGCGCGGCGGTGGAGCAGCGCCTCGTCGGGCAACGGACGCGGCGCGCGGCGGCGCGGCATCTCAGGCGCGCGCCGCGGCGCGGCGGGCGTCGAACGCGGCGAGGCGGCGGCGGAAGGCGCGGACGAAGACGGCGCGCATCGCGGCCATCTTCGCCTCCCCCAGACGATGCCGCGCGCGGACGCGCGCCGGCGCGAGCCAGCGCGACTCCCACGGCAGCAGCACCAGCGAGACGTTGATGTTCGGGGCGACGTTGATCGGCAGCCCGCCGCGCATCGACAGGTCGTACTGCGCGGCGAAGACCGGGATCATGTCCTCCGTGCGGGGCGGCCGGAGATGCTCGTAGTCGGTCCCGGCCAGCGGGCGGAAGACGCAGACCGTCGGCATCGCCCCGTGGGTCGTGATCCACTCGATCGCCTTGATCGACGACTCCGGCGGCTCGATCCCGGCGATGATCTCCCCCATGCTGACCCACGGGTCGAACGAGAGCCCCTGGCTGCGGCCGAGCCGCGCGCAGTAGTCCACGGCGTCGAGGTACCGCTTCAGGCCGTAGCGCCGCGCCTTCCCCGGGCAGGTCTCGCGGAAGATCCCCTCGTCGAAGATCTCGAAGCAGAACGAGGCGCGGTTGACGCCGAGCTCCTTCAGCCGCGCGAAGCGGGAGAGGTCGGCGTGCGGCGGCGTCTGGATGCCGATCAGGCAGCCGGTCGCCTCCTTCACCGCCTTGACGTACGGCTCGAGGATGTCGAGGTACGTCTCCCCCTCGTAGTGCCCGGTGTTGAAGTCCACGTAGGTGATGCCGCTCTCTTCGCGCGCGGCGACGGCGACCTCGACGACCTCCTGGACCTTCTTGTCCTCGGCGTCGTCCACGCCGAGGTTCAGCCCGACCGAGCAGAACTTGCAGTTCGTCCGCTCCGGCTTCTCCAGCCAGTACTCACAGACCTTCGACGGGTAGACGGCGAGGTAGGTTCCCTGCAGCGTGCCGACCGACGTCATCGCCTTGCCGCTGGTCGTCTTGCGGTCGTACCACGTCGGCCGCGGCGCCAACCGCACCGGCGCGACCGGCTCCCGCCCGCGGTCGATCCAGATCGAGCCGTCCTCGCGCCGCCGCACGACGTACGGCGAATGGCGCACGAACGCCTCGGAGACGGGGATGTTCGTCCACATCTCGTCCGGCAGGACGACCTCGAGCCCGCTGCCGAGGCCGGCGCGGGTGCGCAGGATCGGCCGTCCCCCCTCGTCGAGGACGTGCAGCGAGTCGTCGAGGTGGGCCCCCTTGCAGTAGAGGTCCAGCTTCAGCAGGGCGGGATTCTTGCGGACGTCCGTTTCCATCGTTCCCTCAGCGGCCGTAGCGCTCGACCATGAAGCGGCCCCATTCGGTCTTCAGGAAGCCGTTGATGACCGCCCGGCCGACGGTCGGGTACCAGAGCCAGTCGTGGTAGACGTTCGAGGCGAACGGCGCCCAAGCGACGAGCTTCGTGTGCAGCAGCAGGTGCTCGGCGAAGCGCAGCGGGCCGCGGCGCAGCATCTGGTCGCCCCAGATGACGAACGACCGCTTCGTGCGGAAGCCGAAGTTCACCCCCGCGACGTCCTCGCCGACGACCTCGATCGCCCGCGGGTCGGCCGTGCCGAGCCCCCGCTCGTGGCACATCCGCAGGTAGGGGATCGACAGCGGGTCGAAGCCCATCATCTTCGCCGCGACCGCGTCGATCGCCACCGGGTCGGCGGCGGCGAGGATGTAGTTCTCGACCTTCGGCGTCATCGTGCGCGGGCCGGCGCCGTCGCCGCAGACCGTGCCGTCCATCAGCGCGAACTGCGCCGGGTGCAGCTCCTTCTGCATCAGCACCAGGTCCACCAGGACCTCGTGCATGTACTTGTGCGCGTAGTGCCGCACTTCCTTGAGCAGCCCGCCGAAGGCGTTCTTCACCGCCCCGGTCGTCGTGCTGTGGCCGTGCGTCTTCACCGTCGGCAGGTGGAGGATCTGCCGCCCCTCGTAGATCTTCGGGATCTCGATCCCGTCGGGGAAGATCTCGTTCAGCCGGAGCAGCGGCGCCTTGAAGGCGTGGACCGTCCACTCCTCCTCCGGCAGCGGGCGGAAGGTCAGCCCGAACCGCTCCAAGACCGGCGCCCAGCGGTTGTTGGCGCACCCCTGGCGCGGGTTCGTCACGACCGTCTTGTTCTCGACCGGGATCAGCCGCTCCGGCGCGAAGCCGGCCTCGCGCAGCGCGAGCAGCGTCCCCTCGAGCTGCCACGGCTGCGTCGAGCAGGCCGGGAAGTACTTCGTCCAGCTCAGGTTCAGCTTGATCAGCAGGTCCGCCCGCGGGTCGAGCGTCTCGCCGAGGCCGCCCAGCCGCGCGAGGCGGCGATAGTCGTCGAAGACCCCCGCGGGGGTCGTCTTGAGCACCGCGACCTTGGAGTTCATCGGAACCTCACGCCCCCTTGGGCAGCACGTAGAGCAGCACGAAGACCGTCAGCGCGTAGAGCGCGAAGTTGATCATCAGCGGCGCGTCGGTCACCAGCTCGCGCGACGGCCGGCCCCCCTCCCCGCGCACGTGGACGAGGTAGAGGTAGCGGAAGATGCCGTAGAGCACGAACGGCGCGGTCAGCGCCAGCGAGCGGGTGTGGAACTTCCGCACCACGTCCTCGCTGAAGACGTAGAGCAGGTAGCTCATCACCGTCGAGGCGGTGACGACGGCGATCATCTGGTCGAGGAACGCCGGCGAGTAGTCGGCGAGGACCGCCCGGTGCCCCGCCGCGCGGTCGGCGAGCGAGGTCAGCTCCTGCCGCCGCTTGCAGAAGCCGAGGAACAGCGCCAGCAGCGAGGTGCAGATCAGCAGCCAGCTCGAGATCTCGACGTCGATCGCCCGCGCCCCGGCGACGGCGCGGAGCGTGTACCCCGCGGCGAGGATCATCACGTCGAGCACCACCGCCCGCTTGAGGCCGAAGCAGTAGGCGAGCGAGGAGGCGGCGTAGAGCGCGGCGACGAAGGCGAAGCGCGGGCCGAGCAGCAGCCCGCCCCCCAGCCCGCCGAGGAACAGCAGCGCCGAGAGGAGCGCCGCGAGCCAGCGCGGCACGGTCCCCGCGGCGATCGGCCGCAGCCGCTTCACCGGATGGCGCCGGTCCCGCTCGACGTCCAGGACGTCGTTGACGAGATAGACCGCCGAGCCGAGCGCGCAGAACGCCGCGAAGCCCGCCAGAGTCCGAACGACCGCCGCGCCGTCCGTCAGCCGCCGCGCGAAGACCAAGGCGGCGAAGAGGAAGACGTTCTTCGACCAATCCAGGGGGCGCAGACTGCGCAGCACCCCGAGGACGACCGCGGCGGCGTTCCTGTCAGGCATCCGGCGATCCGCTCCCTTCGTTTGCGTCGGCGCGGTCGTGCAGCGTCGTGAGGTCCGTCACCTCGAAGCAGCGCTCGCCGCGCGGCGTGCGGACCGTCACCTCGTCCCCGACGACCTTCCCCATCAGCGCGCGGCCGATCGGCGAGGTCACGGAGATCTCCCCGGCGCTCACGTCCCCCTCGTCCGGGAGGACCAGTTCGTACCGCAGTTCTTCGTCGGAGTCCAGATCCCGGACCTTGACGATCGAGCCGAAGGCCGCCTTGCCCTGCGGGATCTGGTCGAGGCGGATCGTGGAGAGCTGGGTCAGCTTCTGCGTGACCTGCCCCAGGCGCGCCTGGACGTACCGCTGCCGGTCGAGGGCGGCGGCGTACTCCGCGTTCTCGCGCAGATCGCCCAGCGCGACGGCCCGCTGAATATCCTTCGGCAGGTCCACCGTCAGTTCGCGCTTGAGCTCGGTCAGTTCCTTTTCGTACTTCTCGATGATCCGTCGCATGGCTCGCGATTCTCCGCGGCGTCGCCGAAGAGGTGCGACGCCCGCCGTTGCCCGGACGATGAGTGTAGCCCCGGAAAAAGAAGGGAGCCCAAGCGGCCTTGGGCTCCGGCGGAAGGGATCATGAAGCGTCCGCAGTCCAATCTAGGCCTCGGCCCGCGGGTTGCAACCTCCCGCTCTAGGCCTCGGCCCGCGGGTTGCAACCTCCCGCTCTAGGCCTCGGCCCGCGGGTTGCAACCTCCCGCCGGGCCGCCGCATCCATGGTCGCGGGCGGGGAGTCGCGGCGGCGGCTCGCCGCTCCGGGGCCGCGGCGAAGCGGAAGCGTTGCCCCGGTTTGCCGCCCCCGGTAAACTACGACTTGGACGAAGTTCGCCGCCCCGGCGGCGGAGGAAAGGACGGCCGATGTCCCTGTCCCCGAAGCTCATGGTCCTGGCCGGCGTCGTCGTCGCCTCGATGGTCTTCTTGATGGCCCGCACCATGAGCGGGAACAGCGGCGTCTACTACCTGGACATCGACGAGTACCTCGCCAAGCCGATCGACCACCCCGTCCGGGTCGCCGGCTTCGTCGCCGACGGCTCGATCCGCAAGGATCCCTCCGGCCTCGTCGTCCGCTTCACGCTGCGGGACGCGCGCGGGGAGAAGTCGATGCCGGTCCTCTTCGACGCCCGCGGAGGCGGGGCGCGGATCCCCGACACCTTCACCGACGGCTCGCAGGTCCTCGTCTCGGGCAAGATGGGGGGCGGCGGGGAGTTCGAGGCCAAGGAAATGCTGGCCAAGTGTCCCTCGAAGTACGAGGCCCGCGGCCAGTCCGGCCGGTCCTGAAGCGATCCCGAACTCGATGAGGACGCCATGCTGACTTGGGGCCAGGGGGCGCTCGTCGCCGCCCTCGTCGTCTGCGCGTGGACCGTCGCCGCGGGGCTGCTCGCCGGATTCCTCGGCCGCGCCCCCGAGACGGAGGAGATGCGCCGCCGCCTCGCGCAGTCCGCGGGGCGCGGCCTCGCCGCGGCCGCCGTCCTGCTCGGGATCGCGGTCGCCGCCCTGCTCCGCGCCCTGCTGACCGACGACTTCTCCGTCGAGTACGTCGCCGACTACTCCAGCCGCGCGCAGGCGCTGCCGTTCAAGCTCTCGGCGCTCTGGGCCGGCCAGAGCGGCTCGTTGCTCTTCTGGGCCGCGCTCCTCGCGGTCTGCGCCGCCCTCTTCGCCGCGACGACCGCCCGGCGCCTGCCGCGCGAGATCGTGCCGTGGGCACACGCCGCGCTCGGCGCCGCGACCCTCTTCTTCGCCGCGACGGCGACCTTCGTCGCCAATCCGTTCGTGCGGCTCCCGGCCGAGGCGATCCCCGCCGACGGCCAGGGGATGAACCCGCTGCTGCAGAACGTCTGGATGGTCGTCCACCCGCCGACCCTCTACCTCGGCTACGTCGCCTGCGCGGTCCCCTGGGCGATCGCCCTCGGCGCGCTCGCCGCGGGGCGGCTCGACGGCGCGTGGGCCGCGGCCGCGCGGCGCTGGGCGCTCGCCTCCTTCGCGGCGCTCTCCCTCGGGATCTGGCTCGGCGGCTACTGGGCCTACATCGAGCTCGGCTGGGGCGGCTTCTGGGCCTGGGATCCGGTCGAGAACGCCAGCCTGATGCCCTGGCTGACGCTG
>JAJFTU010000486.1 GCA_021372775.1 bacterium
GGCAACGCTGCGCCGCCGCCCCCCGCCGCGCCGCGCGCTGTCGTTGTCGGCTTCGCGCTCTTGGGATCGGCGGCGCGGGGGATTCGCGAGGGGCGCGGTTCGTGCGGGATGGGGCGCGTCGTGATGCGGCGTTGTTGGGCGACGCGGGGATGGTCGTGGTTCGTGCGGGGCGCGCGTTTGCGGGGATCGGTTCGGACGGCGTGGAGAGACGGTGGGGTTGCGGCCGCAAAGGAGACCGGGGTGTCCGGTTCCTTTGCGGCCGCAAAGCCGGTGGATCGTTCGGATCAGGGCTGCGGGGCGGGGCAGGCGGCGGGGGTGGTGAAGAGCGTCGCGTCGCGCGGGGCGGAGAGGCCGCCGCCGTCGTCGAAGGTGCCGCGGCGGCAGTCGCGCACGCCGCGGACGATGTAGAAGGAAGCCAGGCCCGGCGCCGGGTTCGTCGCGTCGGTCGCCTGCGCGGCGGCCACGTCGGCGGCGAGGCAGGTTCCGGCCGCCCCGTACGCGCCGCTCCCGGCGAGCAGCGCGCCGAGGTTCCCCCGCACGACCTCGTAGTGCTGGGCGAGCGCTTCGGGCGCCCACGCGATCTGGTTCTTCGCCGCGGCGATCTGCAGGGCGCCGACGGCGCCCGGCGTGGCGAATCCGTCGTCGATCGTGCCGTCGCAGTCGTTGTCCGCGTAGTCGCAGACTTCGGCGGCGCCGGGATGCACGGCGGCGTTGTCGGGGGCGCAGTCCTCGGCGTCCACGTAGCCGTCGCCGTCGCGGTCGGGGCGGACGACGACGCCGCGCGTCGCGGCGCCGCCGACCCAGTCCTGGTAGCTGGGGTACGACGTCGTGCCGGCCGCGATCAGTCCCTTCGCTTCGACGGCGACGGCGCCGCCGGTCGCGGCGCAGGCGGCCTGCACGGACCACGACGCCTGCGCCGACGTGTCCGCGTCGCCGAGGCCTGTCAGCGTCTTCGTCGCCGTCTCCCCCGCGGCCAGCGAGAGGCCGGCGGGGAGCGCGAGCGTCGCTTGGGTCTGCGTCGGGACGGCGTTCGCCGACAACGGCGCGGGGCCGATGTACCGCGCCGTCGCCGTCACCGTGAACGTCTTGCAGCCGTCGGTCGTGGCCGGCGCGTCGATCGTCACCTGCCACGGCGCGACGACCATGCCCCAGCGGGAGTACTTCGTCCAGAGGTTGTCCACGAGGAAGGTCTGCGCGAAGGCGACGTCCGGTCCCTGATACGGCGCGGTGTACCACGGGTCGTGGACGATGAAGGTCTGCGCGTCGTCGTCGTACCCCTTGACGACGCGGAAGTGCCCCGACTGCTGCGTGCCGTCGTACCAGGTGAGGATGTAGACCGGCAGGTTGGACGAGACCAGCCGCTTGAGGTCGTCGTAGCGGGTGGCGTACTCCGGGGTGTCCGCGGGATACGACCACCAGTCCTGCGCGGCGGCGTAGCCGAGCGCGCGCTCCGGATAGCCGACCAGCGTCGCGTCCTGCACGGCGGCGCTGATCGAGCTGAAGTTCGCGGCGCGCAGGTTGTCGTCGGCGTACGTGCCCCACCACGCGTAGGCGCCCGAGCCCCACTGCTTCGAGTTCGCCACCTTGGCGACTTCGGCCTGCGCGACGTCCGGGCCCCAGTAGTCCATCACCATTTCCAGCGAGGCCGGCCCGCAGTGGTAGGACGTCTGCTGGACGTGGTAGGGGACGTCGGCGATGTTCCATCTGGTCGGCAGGGCGCGCTGCTCGACGATCGTCGTTGCGCGGCGCTTGGCGCGCGCGGCGGCGATTGTCGCCGCGTCGGGCGGGTTCGCGGGGACCGCGACGTCCACCGCGCGCGGGGCCGCGGCGAGGACGCTCGAGGCGTCGTCGGCGGCGATCCACGCGGTCTCGCCGGTCGCCGCGTTCTTCATCGTCCAGTAGAGCCGCTGGTCCGGGCCGCTCGTCAGGCGCGCCTCGGCGCCGTCCCACGCGGATCCGCGGCGCGCGGCGAGCGCGCGTCGGGCCGCGAGTTCGTCCACCGGCAGCAGCGGCGCGCCCGGCGCGCGGCGCGCGTAGGAGCGCCACAGGCCGTCGGCCGCGCCGACGGTGACGATGCCTTCGACGCGCCCGTCCGCGTCGGCGACCGGCACGATGAAGTAGGCCGGCGCGGCGTTTGGTCCGTGAACGAGCAGCGGCGCGCCGGCGCGCGCGGCGCTCCATTCGGGGACGGCGGCGGGGGAGCTTGCGGGGAGAACGGCGACCCGCTCGATCAGCGTTTGGGCGGCGACGCGGGCGGCGTCGGCCGTCCCCTCGGCGGGGGCGGCGAGCGCGGCGACGGCGGAGCAGATCAGGGCGGCGAAAACGGCGGCGGCGCGGAATGTCATCTGGAGGCCTCCGGGTGCGGACGGCCTCATCCTACGTGATGTCCGACGCGTACCGCGGCGCCCTTCGCCTCGTTGACCCGGTTCAGCGAACCCGCGTCGCCTAGCGGCGGCGACGGACCGCGGGCCGCGCCGCCGCCGATCCGCGCGGATCAGCGATTGGAATAGACCGCGCGCTTCGTGTTTTGGACGACGAGCCGCAGCGGCGTGCCGTGCCGGTCGGGCTTGAACTCGTCCTTGTCCACCACCACGTAGACCGTGCGCTCCGAGGCCAGCAGACGGTCCAGTTCCTTCTCGTCGGGGGCGTAGAGGTCGGGGTTCGGCTTCAGGCCGATGCCGTAGCGGTACTCGCCGGCGAACGCGATCAGCTTCGGCGGTCGCCCGAGGTAGAACTCGAAGCTCGGCTGCGGAATCTGGTAGAGCGCCACGACGTCGCCCGGCTTGACGATCTTCGCCAGCGCGACGCCGAGCGGGCGCGGGTTCATCAGCGGCTCGACCGCCGAGGCGGCGAACATCATCGTCGCGAAGAGCGCCGCCCCCGCGACCGCCTGCGCCGCGAGCGCGCCCCGCACCCGCCGCGCGAGGGCGAGGACGAGCGTCGCGAGGCCGCCGAGACCGAAGACGGCGCCGAAGATCCACGGCCAGGCCGCGACGTCGGCGAGGTTCATCCGGTTGTCGCGCACGACGAGCCACGGCAGGCCGACGATCGCCGCGACGGCGAGCGCGAGCCAGATCGGCGCGACGAGCAGCGAGCCGCGGCGCAGCCGCGCCGACGCGTCGCCGTCCGGCCGCGGGGCGAACGCCCGCGCGACGAGCAGCGCGGCGAGCAGCGCCAGCGGCGGGAGCGCCGGCAGGATGTACGAGATCAGCTTGCCGCTGGAGACGGTGAAGAAGCCGAAGATCGCGCCGAACCAGCACCAGAGGTAGACGTGCAGCCGGCGCGTCGCGTCCTCCGCCCCCGCGGGCGCCGCGGCCGCGACGTCGCGCTTGCGCAGGAACGGGAGGTGCATGATCCAGGGGAAGAAGCCGATCCAGAGCACCGGCACGAAGGTCCAGAACGGCTTGGCGTGCTCGGCGTCGTTGCCCGCGTAGCGCGAGACGTGCTGGTCGATCACGAACCAGCGCAGGAAGTCGGGGAACTCGCGCTGCACCAGCAGGAACCACGGCAGCGCGATCGCCGCGCCGAGCAGCGCGCCCCACCAGAGCCCCATCCGGGCGAGGATCCGCCAGCGGCGCGTCAGCGCGACGTAGAGCAGCACGACCAGCCCGGGCAGGACGAAGCCGACGAACCCCTTGGCCAGAGTGCCCAGCGCGCAGCAGACGTAGAGCAGCGCGAACCACCGCCGCTTGCCGGTCTCGGCGCCCTCGAAGAAGGCGCATATGCCGACGGTCATGACGCCGGCGAGGACCATGTCGGTCGTGAGGAACCGCGCCTGGATGAACCACTGCATGTTGAGCGCGAGCAGCGCCGCCCCCGCGGTCGCGACGACGGGACCGAGCCGCTTGCGCGCGAAGAGGAAGATCGCGCCGATCCCGAGGAGCCCGAAGAGGGCGACCGGCAGCCGGCCGGCCCACTCGTTGTGGCCGAACACGGCGAGCGAGGCGGCCGTCGTCCAGTAGAGGAGCGGCGGCTTCTCGAGGTACGGGAACCCCTCGAGGTAGGGGACGACGAAATCGCCCCGCTGGAGCATCGCCTGCGGAATCGCCGCGTAGCGCCCCTCGTCGGGGTCGAAGAAGCCGAGCGAGCCGAGGCGGAAGAAGTAGAGCAGGACGATCGCGGCGAGGATCGCGGCGACGATCCACGTTTCGCGCCGTACGGACTTGAGGTTCATCGAACGGAGGCCTCTTCGATCAGGCGCCGAGCGGGCGCCGGCGGGCGACGAAGCCGGCGCGTCCCGGGAGCTCGCCCCAGACGACCTCGGCGCGCGGCAGCGCGGCGCGCTCCGCTTCGAGGCGCGCGGCGACTTCGGAAAGGCGCGGGAACGTCGCGCCGTCGGCCTTCCAGCGCAGCAGGAGCGCGCGCAGGAACTCGAGGTGCGCCGCCCCTTCGGTCTCGGTGTGCAGCGTGAAGACGTTCAGCCCCTCGCGCGCGGTGCGGCGGTGGAAGAACTCGACCGGGCCGCCGGCCGCCTCCATCTCCGGCGTGCCGAGGACCTCGTCGAGCGTCGGCATCGTTCCCGGGATCTCGAGGCCGCGGAACTCCCGCCCCGCGACGACCGGGACGAACGGCGTTCCTTCGCGCACGTCGCTGTGCCAGCGGATCCCGGCCTCGTCCATCGCGGCGAGGCTGGCCGCGGTGCATTGCCATCCGGGCGCCGCGGAGCAGTCGGGGGCGCGGCCGAGCGCCTCGGCGCAGGCGTCGAACCCGCGGCGGAACTCGGCGCGCGCCTCCGCCTCGTCCATCCCGCGCAGCTTGTCGTGCCAGCGGACGTGGTCCCAGCCGTGCGGGCCGACGTCGTGCCCGTCGCGGTCGAGCCCGCGGACGAGCTCCGGGAAACGCGAGCCGACCATCCGCGCCGGCAGCAGCGTGCCGGAGAGGACCGTGTAGAGGCCGTAGGTCGTCGCGGCGTTGGTGCGGAGCATCTTCTTCAGGAAGCCCTTGCGGGTGAAGACGCGCAGCGCGGCGCGGCCCGAGTTGTCCGGCCCCATCGTCACGAAGAACGCGGCGCGCACGCCGACCTCGTCGAAGAGGCGCCGCAGACGGGGGATCCCGTCGCGCGCGCCGACGTGGGTGTCGACGTCCACCTTGAGTGCCACTTCGAAGCTCATGCGCCCTCTCCGAGAACCGCGCCGACGGCGAGCGCGCCGCCGCGCCGTTCCGCCTCCCCCGCGAACTGGATCGTCTCCAGCCGCAGCAGACCTTCGCCCGTCGCGACCGTCGCGGCCAGCCCCTGTTCGTCGCGCGCGACGACCGTGCCGGGCGCGGCGCCCCCGCTCTCTCCCGCGACCGGATGGGCCGCCCGGACGAACAGCTTGCGCCCGTCGGCGATGGTGAACGCGCCGGGGAAGGGCGGCGTCGTCGCCCGGACGAGGTTGTAGACCGCGGGCGCCGGCCGCGTCCATTCGATCAGCCCGTCCGCGGGTTCGCGCCGGCGGCGCGGGCTTTCCCCGCCGAGCTCCTGCGGCGCGCGCGGCGCCGAGCCGTCGCGCAGTTTCGGCAGCGTGCGCTCCACGATCTCGCGCGCCGCCGCGGCGATCTTCCGGCCGAGGGTGAAGGCCGTCTCCTCGAAGTCGATCGCGACCGCCTGCCGGTCCGCGACGTCGCCGGCGTCGAGCTCGTCCGCCGCGTACTGCAGCGTCGCGCCGGTTCGCGCGAGCCCCAGGACGAGCGCCCAGGCGACCGGGTCCGCGCCGCGCAGTTCCGGCAGCAGGCTGCAGTGCACGTCGAGCGCGCCGCGCGGCGCCGCGGCGCGGATTTCCGGCCCGAGCGGCGTCCCGTAGTCGAACGAGAAGATCATCTCCGGCGCCAGCGCGCGGACCTTCGCCGCCCACTCCGGCGCGTTCGGGTCCTGCGGCGCGAACGTCGGGACGCCGTGCGCGCGGGCGAGCCCGGCGACGGCGGGGAACCAGACGTTCTCGCCCGGCGCGCCCTCGCGGACGAAGACGGCGAGCACTTCGTCCCGCTGGGCGAAGATCTCCTTGAGGCACCAGTAGCCGACGTCCCCGCCGGCGAAAACGACGCAGCGCAGGTGGCGTCGCTCAGCTGTCACGACGATGCACCTTGCGCACGAGGAAGCGCGGCCGCCGCCGCACCTCGTAGTAGATCCGCCCGATGTACTCGCCGATCATCCCGAGGGCCAGCACCTGCAGGCCGACGAAGATGAACAGGATGGCGAAGAGGGTGAACACGCCGCCGACTTCGGAGCCGACCAACAGCCGCCGGATGAGGAGGAAGACGCCGAAGCCGACTCCGAGCGCGGCCATCAGCCCGCCCATCAGCGTGACCATCTGGATCGGGAAGAGCGAGAAGCCGGTCATCAGGTCGAACGCCAGGCGGAAGAGGCGCCGGAGGTTGTACTTCGAGCGGCCGGCGGCGCGCTCGGCGTGGCCGACGCCGACCTCCGCCGCGGAGTGGGCGAAGAGGTTGGCCAGCGCGGGGATGAAGGTCGCCGTCTCGCCGTAGCGCAGGATGTTGTCCACGACGTCCCGGCTGTAGGCGCGGAGCATGCAGCCGTAGTCGTGGATGTCGGCGCCGGTCGAGCGGCGGATGATCTTGTTGATCACGCGCGAGGGGAGCTTGCGGGCGATCGAGTCGTGCCGGTTCACCCGCACGCCGCCGACGGCGTCGTGCCCTTCGTCCACCGCGGCGACCAGCTTGGCGATCTCCTCCGGCGGGTTCTGCAGGTCGGCGTCGAGCGTGACGATGATGTCGCCGCGCGACTGGTCGAAGCCCGCGAGGATCGCCGCGTGCTGGCCGAAGTTGCGGTTCAGCTCGACGACGACGATCCGCGCGTCGGCCGCGGCCAGCGCCCGCAGTTGGGCCAGCGAGTCGTCGCGGCTGCCGTCGTCCACGAACACCAGCTCGAACGGCCGCCCGAGCGCGTCGAGCGCCGCGATCAGCCGCTCGTGCAGCGCGGGGATGTTCGGCGACTCGTTGTAGACCGGCACGACGACCGAGACTTCGGGACGGTCGAGCGGCTGGTCGGTGCGGCGGCGGTTCTGTTCGGCGGGCGACTGCATCAGGCGGTCCTCCGGTGGGCGCGGACGACCTTCTTCACCGCGGCGACGACGTCGTCGACGTCCTTGTCGGTCATCGCGGGGAAGAGCGGGAGGGTGAGGATCCGGTCGGAGACCTTCTCGGCGCGCGGGAAGTCGCCGCGGCGGCAGCCGTAGGTCTCGGCGTAGAACGGGTGCAGGTGGACGGCGATGAAGTGGAGCCCCGTGCCGACGTTCTCCGCCTTGAGCGCGTCCATGAACTCGAAGCGGTCGATCGTCAGGCGGTCGGGATCGACGAGGATCGTGAACATGTTCCAGGCGTGGCGCAGCGGGTACCCCGCGTCGGCGGCGCACGGCCGGATCTCTTCCATGCCGTCGAACTGCTTCAGGTAGCGCGCGGCCAGCTCGGCGCGGCGCACGATGAACCCCTCGAGGCGCGAGAGCTGGCCGAGGCCGATCGCCGACTGGATGTCGGTGAGGTTGTACTTGAACCCCGGCATCTCGATGTCGTACCCCGCGGCGCCGCCGCGGCCGCGCGACCAGGAGTCGCGGTTCACGCCGTGGAAGCGGTAGAGGCGGATCTTCCGCGCCAGCTCGTCGTCGTCGGTCGTGACGACGCCCCCTTCGCCGGTGGTGACGTTCTTGATCGGGTGGAGCGAGAACATCGCCGGGTTGCCGTGCGACCCGATCATCCGCCCCTTGTACTGCGTGCCGACGGCGTGCGCGGCGTCCTCGAGCACGAGGATCCCGCGCGGCTCGGCCAGCGCGCGCAGCGCGTCGAGGTCCGCCGGCAGCCCGCCGAAGTGGACCGGGATGATCGCCTTCGTCCGCGGCGTGATCTTCTTCGCCACTTCCGCCGGGTCGAGCAGGAAGGTGCGCTCGTCCACGTCGGCGAAGACCGGCGTCGCGCCGACCGCCGCGACCATGTTCGCGGTCGTGGCCCAGGTCATCGGGGTCGTGACGACCTCATCCCCCGGGCCGATGCCGAGGGCGAGCATCAGCAGGTGCTGGGCCGCGGTCCCCGAGGTCACCGCCAGGGCGTTCTTGACGCCGCAGTACTCGGCGAAGCGCGCCTCGAACTCCTTGGTCTTGGGGCCGGTCGTGATCCATCCGGAGCGGAGGACGTCGCCGACGGCGGCGATTTCGTCTTCGCTGATCGAGGGGCGGGAGAAGGGGAGGAACGTATCGCGGACCGGAGCCTCGGCCATCGTGCATCCTTCAGCGCGGCGAAAACGGCGCGAAAGCGCGCCCGCCGGAGGGGGGCGCGGAGACACTAGGATATCGCGGTTGCGCGCCTCGCGCGCAGCGGTGGGCGGGACGGGGGAAAGCGTTTACGATGCGCAGGTTCCGGCGGAGAGCCGAGCGAAGGAGCGAGCGGAAATGAAGGTCCTCATCCTGGGCGTCAACGGGTTCATCGGGCACCACCTGACGGCGAAGATCCTCGCCGACACCGACTGGACGGTCTACGGGATGGACCTCTCGGCCGAGCGGCTCGGCGCCTCGGTGGACCACCCCCGCTTCGAGTTCGTCGAAGGGGACATCTCGATCAACAAGGAGTGGATCGAGTACCACATCAAGAAGTCCGACGTGGTGCTGCCGCTCGTCGCGATCGCGACCCCCAAGACCTACGTCGAGCGGCCGCTCTCGGTCTTCCAGCTCGACTTCGAGGAGAACCTGCGGATCATCCGCCAGGCCCACCGCTACGGGAAGCGGGTCGTCTTCCCCTCGACCTCCGAGGTCTACGGGATGTGCCCCGAGCCGCAGTTCGACGAGGAGAGCTCGCCGCTGGTGCTCGGGCCGATCAGCAAGGAGCGCTGGATCTACTCCTGCTCCAAGCAGCTGATGGACCGCGTGATCTGGGCCTACGGCCACCACGAGGGGCTGCGCTTCTCGCTGTTCCGGCCGTTCAACTGGGTCGGGCCGCGCCTCGACTCGCTGGAGACGGCGAAGGAAGGCAGCTCGCGCGTCGTGACGCAGTTCGCCGCGCAGCTCCTGCTCGGCCAGCCGATCCAGCTCGTGGACGGCGGGCGCCAGCGCCGCTGCTTCACCTACGTCGACGACGGGATCGACGGGCTGGTGCGGATCCTCGCCAACAAGGACGGCGTGGCCGACGGGCAGATCTTCAACCTCGGCAATCCGGGGAACGACTGCTCGGTGCGCGACCTCGCCGCGCTGCTGCGCGAGCTGTTCGCCGCCCACCCCAAGACCAAGGGGATGGACCTGCCGCCGATCGTGGACGTCGACTCGGGCTCGTTCTACGGCGCGGGGTACCAGGACATCCAGACCCGCACGCCGTCGATCGAGCGCGCCAAGAAGCTCCTCGGCTGGTCGCCGCGCTACGGCCTGCGCGAGGCGATCGCCAAGACGCTCGACGCGTTCATCGAAGAGAATCTCTAGCCGCCGCCCGCGGGCCGCGACGCGCCGGGCCGCCTTCGGGCGGCCCGCTCCGTTTTCCGGCCCCGTTCGAACGAGGAGGCCCGCCGCGATGCTTCGCCTGCCGCTCCCCGCGCTGCTGCTCGCCGTTCCGCTCGCCGCCTTCGCCGCCGGCCGTCCGCCGCTGCCGCGGCCCGAACTCGAGGCGCACGTCCGCTTCCTCGCCGACGACCTGCTCGAGGGGCGCGGCCTCGGCGTGCGCGGCGGCGAGCTCGCCGCGGCCTACATCGAGTCCCAACTGCGCGCGGCGGGGCTGAGTCCCGCGTTCGGCGACTCGTTCCGGCAGCCGCTCGCGCTGCGCCGCGCCGTGCCCGACAAGGACGCGCGGCTCGAGCTGCGCGCCGCCGGCGGGACGGTGGAGCTGGCCTACGCGCGGGACTTCGTCGCCGCGTTCCCGTTCCCCGCGGCGGCGCACGAGGGGGAGGCCGACCTCGTCTTCGCCGGCTACGGGATCGTCGCGCCGGAGCTGCGCCGCGACGACTACCGCGGCGCCGACGTGCGCGGGAAGATCGTCGTCCTCCTCGCGGGGCAGCCGAAGGACGCGAGCCCCGACGGGCGCACGCTGACGATCTACGGCCGCTGGACCTACAAGTTCGAGGAGGCGGCGCGGCACGGCGCGCGCGGCGCGCTGATCGTCCACACGACGGCCGGCGCGGGGTACGACTGGAACGTCGTGCGGAACTCGTGGTCCGGCGGCTCGTACTTCGATCCGGAGCGGACCGACCTGCCGGAGCTCGAGGGGTGGGTGACCGAGGAGGCGGGGCGGCGCCTCTTCGAGGCCGGCGGGTTCGACCCGGCGGCGCTGCGGCGGCTGGCGGACGGGCCGGAGTTCCGGCCGCGCCTGCTCGGCCTGCGGGCGCGCTTCGCCGCGCGCGGCACGTACGAGGAAGTGCGCACGGCGAACGTCGCGGGGGTCGTGCCGGGCCGGCTGCACGGCGATCCGGCGCGCCGCCGCGCGATCGTCGTCTCCGCGCACTACGACCATCTCGGCGTGCGGCCCGGCGACGACGGCGGCCCCGCGGTCTACCACGGCGCGATCGACAACGGCACGGCGCTGGCGTTGCTGCTCGCCCTCGCGCGCGACGCGGCGGAGCGGCCGGCGACGCTCGACTCGGACTTGATCTTCTTCGCGCCGACGGCGGAGGAGGTCGGGCTGATCGGTTCCGCCGTCTTCGCGCGCCGTCCGCCGCTGCCGGCGGAGCGGATCGTCGCCGACGTGAATCTCGAGATGTCGGCGCCGTGGGGCCGGGCGCGCAACATCACCGCGCTCGGCGCGGACGGCTCGGAGCTCGCGGGGCTCGTGGCGGCGCTCGCGGAGCGGAACGGGCTGCGGGTTTCGCCGGACGCGGCGCCGGAGCAGGGGTTCCTGTTCCGCTCCGATCAGTACAGCTTCCTGCGCGAGGGGATTCCGGCGGTGTGGCTCGATCTGGGCGACGACCTGGAGGAGGGCGGGCTCGCCGCGGGGCGCGCGTTGCGCGAGGGCTACCGCGCGGAGCGGTACCACCGTCCGGCGGATCGCTTCGATGCGTCGTGGTCGTTCGCGGGGCTGCAGCAGCTCGGGGATTTGGCGCGGGAACTGATTGCGTCGATCGACGCGTGCGGCGACGTGCGGCGCCGCCGCTGATCGACGCTCGCAGGGGCGGCTGGCGCGCTCCGATGACCGTCGGAACCACGGCGCCCCACCGCGCCTGCCGCCCGACGTGGACCTCGCACCACACTGCCTTTGTATTTCGCCGCGTACGGCCCGCGGGTTTCGCGGCGTAAAGCCCGCGCGTGTCGTTGAGTAGTGCCCGCGCGTTTCGCCGCGTACTGCCCGCGCGCATCGCGGGACGCGCGTCGTGCGGCGGGGGCGGCGGCTCCGCCACGGGGCAACGGCTCGCCGCCGCCCCCGCACGCCCGACGCGCTGTCGTGTTTGGTTGGGCGGATCGCTGATTGTCCGCGGGGTGGTGGTCCTTCTTCGATGGTCCGTGCGTTTCGTCTCGCCTCGCGTCGCGGCGTTGGCTCGCGGCGGCCGCGTCGTTTCGCGCGTTGAGGCGCTAGGGCGCGTGCGTCTTGACGGTCGCGGGCCGCGCGGCGGGGGGCGGCGGCGGAGCATTGCCCCGTCGCGGAGCCGCCGCCCCCCGTCGCGCGACGCGCGCCCCTCGACGGACACGCGCCCTATCCACCCAACGCGCGAAACGACACAACAGCCGCGAGCCAACGCCGCGACGCGAGGCGAGACAAGACGCACGGACCATCAAAGAGGGACCACCCCCAACGCGGACAATCAGCATTCCGCCCGACCAAACACGACAGCGCGTCGGGCGTGCGGGG
>JAJFTU010000487.1 GCA_021372775.1 bacterium
CGCCGAGATCTTCGACGGGCTCGCCGGCGAGATCCCCGGCCTCGCCGAGGAGCGGCGCAACACCTGCCGCCGCTGCGCGAAGGACGTGCTCGACGTCGTCAACGAGGTCTTCCAGTCGATCGTCGGAACGGAGCCCAACCCGGCGCTGCTCGACTCGAAGAAGCAGCCGCGGTACGACGTCGTCGGACCGTGGCGCCGCTGGTTCCAGCCGCACGAAACGGCCGGGGAAGAGAAGAGGGGACGGGTCGAGATGTTCCTCTCCCCCGCCCCGCCGAAGGGCGGCGACGCGGAGTACGCGGACGACGAAGAGGAACAGGCGCCGCCGCGGACGCACGCGCGCTTCGCCGCGGAGCGGGTGAAGGAACTGGCCGACGCGGCGCCGCAGGCGACGATCGGCGTGCTCGTCCGCTCCAACAAGGCCGGCGCCGCCATCCAGTTCGCGCTCAACGAACTGGGCGTCGAGGCGAGCGGCGAGGGCGGCACGCCGCTCGACGACGATCCCGCGGTCGAAGCGATCCTCTCCGCCTTCGAGCTCGCCGACCATCCGGAGGCGACGGCGGCGGCCTACGCCGCGCTCCATTCCCCGCTCGCGGAGACGCTCGGGATCGCCTCGCTGGACGCGGCGGAGCTGCGGCGCGCGGCGCGGCGGATCCGCGCCGATCTCGCCGACGACGGCGCCGCGGCGCTCGTCGCGCGCTGGGCGAAGATCCTCGCGCCGCACGGCGACGCCCGCGGCGCGGAGCGGCTGGAGCAGTTGATCGCCTTCGCCGACGAGCAGGACGCGGCGGGGTTCGCGCGTCCCGGCGACTTCGTGCGCGCGGCGCGCGCGGCGATGGTCGAGGAGCCGAAGCCGGCGCGGGTCCGCGTCCTCTCGATCCACAAGTCGAAGGGGCTGGAGTTCGACGTCGTCGTCCTTCCGGAACTCGGCAAGGGCCTCGTCCACGGCCACTTCACGCTGCTGTTCGACCAAGAGAGCCCCGCGGCGCCGATCAAGGGGGTCTTCCGCTCGCCCGGCAAGGAGATCGCCGCGTTGCTTTCGCCGACGCTGGCGGAGGCGTACGCCCGCGCCGCGACGCGCGAGGCGGTCGAGGGGCTCTGCCTGCTCTACGTCGCGATGACCCGCGCGCGGTACGCGCTGACCCTCGTGGGCGAGGCGCCGAAGGAGAACGAGAAGACGCTCCCCTTCTCGATGGCGGGGATCCTCCGCGGCGCGCTGGCGCGCGGCGCCGCCGGCGGCTCGACCGAGCCGGTCTACGCCCACGGCGATCCGCGCTGGATGGACAAAGCCGCGTGGAACGACGCGCCCGACGCGGCGGCGTCCGCGCCGCTCGACCCGCCGCGGCTCGGCAAGAGTCCCAGGGAGGCGCCGCGACGCGGTTTGCGGCGCGCCAGCCCTTCGTCGCTGGAGCGCGGCGGGCTGGTGACGGCGGAGGACCTGCTGCGTCTCGCGCCGCACGGCGGGCGGCGCTTCGGCTCGCTGATCCACGCCCTCTTCGCGCGCGTGGCGTGGAGCGACGATCCGGCGCCGCGCGACGAGGAGCTCGCCGCGGCGCTCGAGGCCGAGGCGCCCGACGTCGCGGACCGCGAGGCCGCGGAGGCGATCGCCGCCTTCCGCGCGATGCTCGGCAAGGACGAAGTCCGCGCGGCGCTCGCGCGTCCGCGGCTCGGTCCCGGAGAGGAGGCGGAGGCGCTCGCCGAACAGCCGTTCGCGGCGCTGCTCGACGACGGCACGCTGCTGCAGGGTCGCTTCGACCGCGTCGTGCTGCGCCGCCGCGCGGGGCGCGTCGTCGGCGCGGAGCTGCTCGACTACAAGACCGACGCGGTGGACGGCGAGAAGCTCGACGAGGCGGTCGAGACCTACCGGCCGCAGATCGACGCCTACCGCAAGGCGCTCTGCGCGATGCACGGCCTCCCG
>JAJFTU010000488.1 GCA_021372775.1 bacterium
AATAGAGGGCGTCGGCGGGTCGATTCCGACCCGCCGACGGCCCCTCGACCTCAGGTCTCGGTCGGCCCTCGTCCGGCTCGCGCCCCGTAGACGCGCTCAAACGGCCCGAATGCGCCGTTTTTCAGCAGCGTCCTACACGCCGCGGGGCGTTGTGGAACCGCGCCGGCGGCGCGGATCACCGTACGTATCGGGAATCGGCGGCGGCGCGGCGCGCGCGGGGGGCGCGCCGCGCGGGCCGAGGCTAGGCTTGCCGCCGAAGGCGACCCGCCGCTTCGGGCGGGACCGCCCGGAAGGAGTCGGTCATGCGTTTGTCGGAACTTCTCGCCGCGGAGTGGCGTCCCGCTCTCGGCTGCACCGAACCGGCCGCCGTCGCCTACGCGGCCGCCGTCGCCGCCTCGCAGGCCGAAGGGCCGGTCCGCCGCGCGCGGCTGGTCCTCGACCCGCGGATGTTCAAGAACTGCTTCGCCGTCGGCATCCCCAACTCGGAGCACAAGAGCGGCGTGCGCTGGGCCCTCGCCATCGGCGCCCTGCTGCCGCGCGCCGACCTCAAGCTCGAGTCGTTCCGCGCCGCGACCCCCGAGATCCTCGCCGGCGCCGAGGCGCTGCTCGCCGCCGACGCCCTGACGGTGGACGTCGATCCGGCGCGCACCGAACTGTTCGTCGACTGCGTGGTCGAGCGCGCCGGCGGCCGCGGCCGCGCGGTGCTCGAGCGCGAGCACACGCGGCTGACGCGGATCGAGCGGAACGGCGTCGTCGTGCCGCCGCCGCCGGCCGCCCCCGGCGCGCCGCAGGACGGCGCCTCGCCGCGCGCCGCGCTGACGCGGCTCTCGCTGGAGGAGCTGATCGACCTCGCCCGCTCCGCGACGCCGGACGACCGCGCGCGCCTCGACGAAGGCGCGGCGCTCAACCTGGCCATCGCGCGCCACGGCCTCGCCGCCTTCCCGCCGTCGTTCGCCGCGGCGGAGGGGGACGGCTTCGCCGGCCGCGCCGGGCGGCTCGTCTGCGCCGGCGTCCACGCGCGGATGAGCGGCGAGGACTTCGTCGTGATGACGCTCGCCGGCTCGGGGAACAAGGGAATCACCGCCAGCGTGCCGCTCGCGCTGCGCGGCGAGGAGGGGCTCGCCCCGAAGGAGCGCGTGCAGGAGGCGCTGGCCCTCTCCTGCGTGATGGCCTCGCTGACGACGCACCACCTCGGCCCGCTGTCCGCCGTCTGCGGCGGCGCGAACGCCGCGGGGATCGGCCTCGCCTGCGGCCTCGTGCTGCTCGGCGGCGGCGGCCCGGCCGAAATCTCGCTCGCCGTGAACAATCTCGTCGGGAACCTCGCCGGAATGGTCTGCGACGGCGCCAAAATCGGCTGCGGCCTGAAGACGATGACCGCCGTGGACGCCGCCTTCCGCGCCGCGTCGCTGGCGCGCGCGGGGGTCGGGATCCCGGCGACGGACGGGATCGTCGGCGCCGACGGCCTCGCCTCGCTCGCCAACCTCGGCCGCCTCGCGGTGCGCGGGATGGCCGGGACCGACGCGGAGATCCTCGAGATCATGCGCGCCAAGCTGCGTTGACGCGGCGGCGCGGAAAGGACGACGGAACGATGAACGACGAGAAGCCCACCGACCGGACTCCTTGGGCGACGCCGCCCGCCGCGCCGGCGCCGCACGCGACGCCCGCGGACGCGACGCCCGCGTCGGCGGCGGAGGCCAAGCCCTCGATCCGCCCCACGGACGAAACGCCGGCGCCGGACGCGACGCCCGCGTCGGCGGCGGAGGCCAAGCCCGGGATCCGCCCCGCGGACGAAACGCCGGCGCCGCCCTCGGACTCGCGCCTCTGGGTGCGCCCCGCGGACGAGGCCCCGGCGCCCGGCGCGGCGTCCGAACTCGAGCCGCCTGCGGACGGCCCGGCGACGGGCGCGGTCGCGTTGCTGGCCAAGACGTTCTACGCCCCCGGCGAGGCGTTCGAGGAGGTCGCGCGGCGGCGGCGCAGCCCGCTGCTGCCGCTGCTCCTGCTGATGGCGCTGGCGCTCGTCGCGGCGATCGCCCTCATCTCGCGCTCCGACTTCAGCGTCTCGATGGAAGAGCAGATGAAGAGCAACCCGCGGCTGGCGCAGATGGACGATGCGCAGCGGGCGCAGGCGATCGCGGTCGGGGCGACCTTCGCCAAGGTCATCTCCGTCTTCTCTCCGGTCTTCGTCCTGATCGGAATCACGCTCGTTTCGGCCGTCTTCTGGGTCTGCCTGCTGATCGGCGGCAAGGGGCCGCGCTTCCCGGACGTCTTCCGCGTCGTCTGCTGGGGGCAGGGGCCGGCGATGCTCGGCTCGCTGGCGTTCATCGCCGTGGCGCTCTCCTCCGGCGGCGCGGTGGACCTCAACAATCCGGTCGCCTCGAACCTCGGCGCGCTGCTCGACCCGGCGACGGCGGCGAAGCCGCTCGTCGCGCTGTTCAAGAGCCTCGACGTCTTCATGATCTGGGCGCTGGTCCTCTACGCGATCGGCCTCGCCAAGACGGCCCGCGGCGCGCTCGCCGGCAAGCTCGCGCTGGTCTTCGGGCTCTACGCGGCGCTGATCGTCGTCAAGGTCGGCTTGGCGGCGATCTTCTGACCGCCCGCGGCATGCGCGCGCCGCGCGCCGGAGCCCGCGCAAGGCTCCGGCGCGCGGCGGCCGCTCAGAGCCGCGTGTAGACGACCTCGAGCATCAGGACGTCCTTCGCCTGCGGGGTGTCGCCGTAGATCCGCATGACGTGCCGCGCCGGTCCCTCGATGCGCGTCTCGCTGCGCATCGCGAAGGTCTTCCCGGTGAGCGGGTCGTCGTAGGTTCCGTGGCAGCGCATCACCTTCTCCGCCGGGTCGGCGGCGCAGGTCATCACGAGGATCGACGTGGACATGTTGTCGATCCAGGTCGAGACGAACTGTTTCTTCACGTTGTCGTAGCCGGTGATCCCCCGGCCCTCGTACGGCTGGCCCATCATCTGGCCGGTCATTTCGTCGGCGAGGTAGCGGCCGCCGTAGATCATCCGGCTCTCGCCCGTGCCCTCGCTCTTCACGGGAGGCTGGCCGGGGCCCTCGTAGCTCGTGATTTCGGTCTTCCACTTTCCTTCGAACTGGGCGAGGAAGGCGTGCAGCGGGCCGGGGGCGCCGGCCTTGGCCCACGCCTCCATCGCCGCCTTCTGGTCCGGCGGTTCGGCCAGGGCGGCGCCGGGCGGCGCGGCGAGGATCAGGACGAACAGCGCGAGCAAGGACGTGAACAGCGTTCTGCGCATGGGGTCGTCTCCTTCGGTCAACGCGCAGAATGTCCGCGGGCCGCGCCGGGGGATCAACGCGAAAACGCCGCCGCCGGGCCGTTCCGCCGACGGTTTCCTCGTTCCGTGTAGGGGAGGCTGGCGCGCCCCGACGCCCGTCGGACCGCGGAAGCCTCCGCCGCGCCTGCCTCCCGACGTGAGCCTCGCGGAACCCTGCCTTTGACGCGCCGCAGGGCGACGTGTCGCGAGGCTCGCGTCGGGCGGCGGGCGCGGGCGTCAGAAGTTGAAGGTCATGTTGGCGAACAGCTCGGCGGCGTCCTTGTCGCCGTAGACCAGCTTCGCCGCGTCGCGCGGACGGGACCAGCCGGCGAAGAACCAGAAGCTCAGCTTCTCGCTCGCCGAATAGTCGAGGACCGCGTCCACCTCGTCGGAGAAGTCGCGCGGCGCGTCCGCGGGAAGGCCGAAGAAGGCGCCGGTGTCGAGCCTCGTGCGCAGCGCGAAGACGCGCAGCCGCACCTTCGCCGACGGCTTGAGGCCCGCCTCGAGCAGCGCGACCTTCTTGTCGGTGTTGTCGGCGAACGTCTGCGAGCCGTTGATGTCGCCGAGGTAGTACTGGTTCCAGTCGTTCCAGCGGTAGTTCCAGGAGTACCAGCCCTCGACGTCGGCCGTGCCGGGCTTGTCTCCGGAGAAGAAGAAGTACGAGCCGCGCACGTACGGCGCGTCGTCTCCCGCGCCGAAGCGCCACGAGGCGTCGGCGTGCCACGCCGAGGCGTCGAGGCCGCGCCCCTGGATCGTCCCGCGCTCGATCGCCGCCTCGCCGGCGAGCCGCAGCCGGCCGAACGTCGCCGCGCCGCGGACCGACGTCGCCCGCGCGTCGTTGTCCGTCGCGCCGGAGTCGTTCCGCGCGAGCCGCGTCGCGCCGAGCGTCGCGTTCGGCGCGACCTGCCACGCCACGTCCGCGCCGTAGAGCGCGCCCCACTGCGGCCCGTACGACGGCGAGAGCTTGGCGACGACGCCGGTCGCGCGCCACGCGCCGGCGGCGTAGTCCACGCGCGCCGCGTCGAAGTAGTTGAGCGGGACCGACCAGACGCCGGCGCGGTAGTCGTAGTAGCCGTCGCCGAGCAGGAAGCCGTCGCCGAAGACGACCTCCTGCCGGCCGAGCGCGACGTCGAGGTCCGCGCCGCCGATCTTCCTGAACGTCAGCTTCGCCAGTTCGAGCGCCGCGAACCCCTTGTCCTCGACGCCGTAGTAGTCGGCGCCCTGCGTCCGCACGGCGACGCCGCCGACCTCGATCGACATGCGCTCGCCGAACTCCTTGCCGAGCTTGAGGCGGCCGATCGCCTCGGCCCAGTGGTAGTCGGCGGAGCGGCCGCCCGGCTGCGCCTCGGCGCCGAAGTAGGCGTCGCGCGCCGCGAAGAGGCCGAGGTTGATCGAGCCGGAGACGTCCACCGCCGGGGCGGGGGCGGCCGGGGGATCGGCGAGCGCCGGCGCGGCGAGGGCGGCGAAGAGGGCGAGGGCAAGGGCGGAACGGGGCATCGGGGGTCTCCGGCCGTGCGGCCACTGGCGAATATCGGCCGCGGGGACCGAAGAGTCTAATTGTCGGTGGCGGGCCGGCGCAAAACGCATCGGCACATGGGGAGATGCGCCCCGCACGCGCGGGGGCGGTTTCGGTCTACGATGAACGGCGGAGGAGCAGCGTGGGCGTCCTGCGCTTCATGACCGCCGGCGAGTCGCACGGGCCGTGCCTCGTCGGGATCCTCGACGGGCTGCCGGCCGGGCTGCCGCTCGCCGAGGACGACCTGCGCCCGCGCCTCGCCCGCCGCCGGGGGGGCCACGGCCGCGGGGCGCGGATGAAGCTCGAGGAGGACGAGCCGCGGATCGTCGGCGGGACGTGGCGCGGGCTGACCACCGGCGCGCCGCTCGGCGTCGTCGTCGAGAACGCCTCGAACCGCGCTGGGCGCGCGGAGGCGGCGAAGACGATCCCGCGTCCGGGACACGCCGACCTCGCCGGGATGCTCAAGTACCACGGGACGGACGCCAATCCGGTCCTCGAACGGGCGAGCGCGCGGGAGACCGCGATGCGCGTCGCGCTGGGGGCCGCGGCCTGCGTCCTGCTGGAGCGGTTCGGCGTGCGGCTCGTCGCGCGGGTCGTCGAGTTCGGCGGCGTCGCCGCCGGGCCGCTCGATCCGGCGCTCGGGCCGGACGAGGTCGCCGCGGCGCGCGACGCGTCGCCGGTCGCCTGCTGCGATCCCGCGGCCTCCGCGGCGATGGTCGCGCGGGTGGACGAGGCGCGGGCCGCGGGGGAGACGCTCGGCGGGCGGATCGAGCTGGTCGTGAGCGGCCTGCCGCCCGGCCTCGGCGCCGCGGCGCAGTGGGACCGCCGCCTCGACGGCCGCCTCGGCCAGGCGCTGCTCTCGATCCCCTCGGCGAAGGAAGTGGAGCTGGGCGACGCGCTCGCCGCGGCGCGCGGCCTCGGCGGCGCGGCGCACGACGCGATCGTCCGGCGCGGCGCGGGGCTCGCCCGCGGCGCGAACCGCGCCGGCGGCGTCGAGGGCGGCATGACGAACGGCGAGCCGCTCGTCGCGCGGGCGACGTTCAAGCCGATCGCCACGCTGCGCCGCGGCCTCCCGTCGGTGGACCTCGCGACGGGGGAGGAGACGACGGCCCGCTACGTCCGCAGCGACGTCGGGGTCGTCCCCGCCGCCGCGGTCGTCGCCGAGGCCGTCGCCGCGCTGGTCCTCGCCGACGCCTTCCTCGAGAAGTTCGGCGGCGACCACGTGGACGACGTCGCCGCGGCGCTCGACGCCTTCCGCGCCCGCGCCCCGCGCTGGGGGCGGCCGTGACGCGCGCGGCGCGCGTCGTCGCGCCGTCCGCGGGCGCCGCGTCGATCCTGCGGGCCGCGGTGCGGACGGCGGCGCGGCGAGTCGGCGCGCCGCGCGCGAGGCGCTCGTGAGCGCGCCGCGCGACCTCGTGTTCTGCGGGCCGATGGCCGCGGGGAAGACGACCGTCGCGCGGATCGTCGCCGACAACCTCGGCTGGCGCTTCGACGACCTCGACGCCTGCGTCGAGGCGCGCGAGGGGCGCACCGTGGCCCAGCTCTTCGCCGAGGGGGAGGATCGGTTCCGCGCCGCGGAGGTCGAAGCGGCGCGCGCCTGGCTGGCCCGTCCCGAGGACGCGCCGGGCGTGCTCGCCCTCGGCGGCGGCACGCTGCAGCACGAGGGGCTCGCCGAGGAGCTGCGGCGGCGGGCGATCGTCGTCCACCTCGACGCGCCGGCCGTCTCGCTGGCGCGGCGGCTGCGCCCGGAGGACGTCCGCGTGCGGCCGCTCCTGTCGGGCGAAGGGAACCTGCTGCAGGCGCTCGCGGAGCTGCGCGAATCGCGCGCCGCGGGCTACGCGCGCTCCCACGTGCGGATCCAGACCGCGGACAAGCCGCGCGGCGAGGTGGCGCTGGAGCTGCTGCGCCTGCTCTACGACCCGGAGAACGGCGAGTTCCGCGAGCCGGCGCGGCCGATCGCGGCGCCGGACGACGAGGACGAGCTGCGCGGCGCGGCGGAGGGGGTGACGATCGGGCGCGGCGCCTTGCCGTTCCCCCCGACGCGGGCCGCGGCGCTGCTGGTGGACCGCAACCTGCCGGCGGCGCAGACGCGCCGCGTGCTGGAGCTGCTCGCCGCGCGGGTCGGCGCGCTGCTCGCGCGGCTGGAGCGCGAGGGGGGCGAGGGGGCGAAGACCGCGGAGAGCCTGCTCGCCGCGTGGCGCGAACTGCTGGAGGCGGGGCTCGACCGCGACACGCCGCTCTGGATCGTCGGCGGCGGCTCGCTCTCCGACCTCGGCGGCTTCATCGCCGCGACCTACAAGCGCGGCGTGCCGTTCGCGCTGCTGCCGACGACGCTGCTCGCGCAGCTCGACGCGGCGCTCGGCGGGAAGAACGGGATCAACCTCGACCGGACGAAGAACGCGGTCGGCGCGGTGCGCCTGCCGGACGCGGTCCACCTCGATCCGCTGTTCCTGCTGTCGCTGCCGGAGTCGGAGTTCCGCGGCGGGATGGCCGAGGCCGTCAAGACGGCGGTCGTGGGGGACGGCGCGCTGCTGGAGATCATCGAGGCGCGCGCGGCGGCGCTGGCGGCGCGGCCGCTGCCGGACCTCGAGGAGATCGTGCGGCGCGCGGCGCGGGTCAAGCTGGCGTTCGTCGGGCGGGACATCGAGGACCGCGGCGCGCGGCGCGCGCTCAACCTCGGGCACACGCTGGGCCACGCGCTCGAGGCGGCGACGGCGCGGCGCGCGCGGCCTCTCGCGCACGGCGAGGCGGTGGAGGTCGGCACGGCGTTCGCGGCGCGCTTGGCGCAGCGGATCGGGCTGCTCGAGGCGCGCGACCTGGCGGAGCGGCTCGACGCGCTCTTTGCGGCGCTGGGGTTGCCGTCGCGGCCGCCGGCGCTCGACGCGGAGGAGGAGGCGGCCGCCGAGCGGGCGCTCGCCCGCGACAAGAAGCGGTTCGGCGGCGAGAACGTCTGGGTGCTGCCGGTCGCGCCGGGGCGCGTCGCCTTCCGCGTCGCGGCGCGCGAGGAGTTCGAGGCGGCGTGGAAGGAGTTCCGATGCGCGCGCTCCTGATGCTCTCGGGGCCGAACCTCAATCTGCTCGGCCGGCGCGACCCGGCGCAGTACGGGACGACGACGCTTGGGGAGCTCGAGCTGCAGGTGCGCGGGTGGGCCGAGGAGCGCGGGTTCGCGCTGCGGGCGTTCCAGTCGAACCACGAGGGGGCGCTGATCGACGCTTTGCAGGAGGCGCGGGACTGGGCGGAGGGGGCGCTGGTCAATCCGGGGGCGCTGACGCACTACTCCTACGCGCTGCACGACGCGATCGTCGATTTCGGGAAGCCGGTGGTCGAGGTTCATTTGTCGAAGATCAGCGAGCGCGAGGAGTGGCGGCGCGTCAGCGTCGTCCGTCCCGCCTGCCGCTCCCACGTCGAAGGCCAAGGCGCCGCCGGCTACCGCGTAGCGCTCGATCTGTTGGTCGCGCTTCTGTAGGGGAGGCTGGCGCGCCCCGACGATCGTCGCCGCGCTCAACACTCCTTCGCGCCTGCCTCCCGAGTTTCAATGCGCGAACCCCGTGTTTCGGTACGCAAATACCCGCGCGTGATCGTGTGGCCGTGTCTCGGATGTGAAGACCCGCGCGTGCTCGTGGGACGGCGCGTCGTGCGGAGGGGGCGGGCTCGGACCCGACCGGGCAACGGGTCCGCGCC
>JAJFTU010000489.1 GCA_021372775.1 bacterium
GCGGCGCGGAGCGGGCGCGTCCCGAAACTTCCTCCGCGCGGCCGCTTGCCTGCGCCGGGGCGGGAATCCCATAATCACCGCGTAGAGGAAGTGTCGGCGCGGATCTCGCTCGGGGGCGAATGGACTCGACGGGGTTCGGAAAGCGCAGGCGGCACGCCGAGGTTCCTGGTTCCTCGTTAAACACCGGGACGCTTAAACTAAGCGCCAACACTGAACTTCCTCTGGCTGCTTAACTAAACTAAGCAGTCCGTCCTCCGCCGCCCGCCCGTGGGCGGCGGTTCCGGGCGTCATTGGACGCGGGCTGGCCATTCCGTCGCTGGCCCGGCGGCGGAAGGCGAGACCAACGGGCTGGCGGACGGCGAGCCTGCCCTTCGGCGCGCCGAAAGCGAGATCCAAACGAAGCGGCTAAGCGTGTAGAAGCCTGTCGTGGACCAATCTCGGACGCGGGTTCGATTCCCGCCGCCTCCACCACCATCCAAGACCCCGGCCCGGGCGGCCGGGGTTTCTTGTTTCCGCGCGAACGGCCTGGCGACGTTCCGCGAGCCGGCAGCCCGCGGCCGATCGAATACAATCGCCGCGTCGCCGATCCGGGCGGCGGACGGGCGTTCGACGTCGAGGGGGGAATACATGGACGGGACGGGGGACTCGCTGGGGATCTTCGTTCGGGCCGTGGCGTTCGCGGCGGAGAGGCACCGGAGGCAGCGGCGCGACGACGCCGAGTCGTCTCCCTACATCAACCATCCGATCGCCGTGGCCGACGTGCTGGCGAACGAGGGCGGCGTCGCCGACCCGACCGTTCTCTGCGCGGCCGCGCTGCACGACACCGTCGAGGACACCGCGACCACGCCCGCCGAACTCGAGGCCGCCTTCGGGCCGAAGATCGCCTCGGTCGTGGGCGAGGTGACCGACGACATGTCGCTGGAGAAGGCGGAGCGCAAGCGGCGGCAGATCGAGCGCGCGGCGCGCATCTCGCGCGAGGCGAAGCTGGTCAAGCTCGCCGACAAGATCTGCAACCTGCGGGACATCCTCGCCGCGCCCCCGGCGGACTGGACGGCGGAGCGGAAGCGCGCCTACTTCGACTGGGCGGCGCTGGTCGTCGCCGGCGTGCGCGGCGTCCACCCCGTCCTCGAGGCGGAGTTCGATCGGCTGCTGGCGCGCCGCGACGAGCTCCGCTGAGGCGCGGGCGGCGCGAAGGCGGGGCGCCGATCAAGCCGTCCATCAGTTCGGACACGCGCGGTTCGTCGCTTCGCTCGTCGCGCCGTCGATCGCCGCCGCCGCAGCCCCGCCGCCGCGGCGACGACCGCGTCACGTGATCCAGGAGCTGACCTGCTCGCTCTTCCACTTCCCGCCTTCCTTCCGCAGGCGGAGCGTCTCGCCGTACCACTGCGCGTTCCAGATCACGAGCGCCTTCGTCCCGGAGTGATCGACGAAGACCTTGATCAACGCGGGGAAGTGGACGCCGAACCGCTTCCGCGCGAGCTCGGCTTCCGCGGGAGCGAGAACGACGACGCGCCCGCCGAACGACAGCCCGGCGAAGTCCCGGCGGTCGCCTTCGATGAACGTCGTCCTGCGGGACGTCAAGGCCACGCCGTCGAGGCGCATCGCGGACGAGTCCGTCCCGGCCGCGTCCTGCCCGCCCGGATCGCCGGTCAAGATCGGCTTCAGCGCTCCGTCGTCGGAAGCGGCGGCCAGTGCCGCGGCGATCACTTCCCCGCGCAAGGACGGCTTGGCCGAGCCCGCGACGTGGGGCAAGGGATCGGCCCCGTCGGGAATGCCGTCGCCGTCGCTGTCCGCGACGAGCGGGTCGGTCAGCAGTCGCTCCTCGGCCAGGTCGGTCAGCCCGTCGCCGTCGCTGTCCCGCTCGAGGTCGGCCCACGCGGCGTCGAGGTACAACCCCGACTGCTCCCGCTTGAAGGAGCGCGAAATGGGCGGCAAGGAAATCACGCTCGTGTCCAGCTCGCGGATGTCCGCCTCGATGTGCAGATGGTCGCCGGCGACGAGCGGCAGGCGGGAGAACGAGCGGATCGAATACGGCTGCATCGTCCGCAGGCCGGTGTAGAGGGGACGGCCCCAGGTCTTCCCGCCGTCTTCCGAGCGGACGATCCAGTACGCGCCGCCGGAAATCTCGCCCACGGGGTCGTAGTCTTGAGCAAGCCCGATCGCGGTCACCCGCCGGCCGTCTCGTTCGACGCGCACCGGAAAGAGCCCCGGCAGCTTCCACCGCTCGAGCGCGGTCGTGAGCTGGGCGCGCTCCTTGTCCGCCGGATTCCACGGTGCGACGTTCGCGGGCAGCGGGCGCTCGGAGAAGACGTGCAGCGGCGGCGCCGCGAGACGTCGTGCGATCAGTTCCGCCGCGGGGTCCGCGTCGCTCTTCGTCGGGCCCGCGCCGAATTGCCGCGCCGCGTCCGCGTCGGCCTGCGCCGCTTGCGTCCGACAGGCAGCGACCTGCGCCGCGAGCCGTTCGGGGAGGCCTTCGCTCGGCGCCGCCGACGAATCCGCGTCGGGGAGCAGTTCGCGGACGAATTCGTCGTAGCCGCTTTGCCGCGCGAGGCGGGCGAAGAGCCGTCGACGGGGCCGCTCGGCGCGTGACAAGAAAGCGCTCCTTGCAACGACCGCATGATCAAGGGTGTCGAACGCTTCGCCGGGCGCCTCGCCGGACAGGTGGTCGATCACGTCCCGGACAAGTTCCAGCGACTGAAGATCCTCGTCCGGACGCTCGCCGGGCTTTGTAGACGCCGGCGGGGCCGCCGCGATCCGTCGCGCGAGGTCGCGGTCCCCCTCGAGAAACAGCGCCGCGGCCAGCTCCGCGCGCAAGGGGGTGAGCCGTACGCCGAACTCCAGTCTATCCACGTGGCCTTCCTGCTCCTTCGATTCGAAGATCAGGACGGCCTCCCGCTCCGCGGACGGAATGGCGGCGAACGCCGCCGCCGCCTCGCGTTGAAGACCCGCCGCCAAGAGCGCCGCAAGGAGCCGGTTGCGGGCCGCGGCGAGAAACGCGCCGTCGCGCACGCCCGCGGCCAAGGCCGCGTCGAGCGCCGCGCGGGCCCAGGCGGCCGAGAGACAGAAATCGAAACGGTTGGCCTCCGCCTCCAGCAGCAGCAAGACCGGAGCGCCTGGATGTCGTTCGAGCGCGACGCGGAGCGACGCGTCGCCGAACGGAACCCGTCCCCACTCGAGCCGCTGCAGGTGGACGACGAGCGGCGTCGGGTCCGCGCTCGCCCTGATCTCCGCGAGGGCGACGTCGTCGTCGATGGAGTGCGATCCGATCCTCAAGAGGACCCATCCGACCTGTCGCACGACGGCGTCGGCCGCGGGTTCCCTCCGGTACGCCCGCCAGATCGCCGATTTCGCGCGCCGTGCGGGGACCGAGGTGGGGACGGAGTCCTCGCCCGTGTGGCCGATCTTGTGGACGATCAGCGTCGCCTCGACGAGGTCGGCCGCCGTCTCCCGCGCGACGCCGAAACGCGCGGCGATCTCGCCGACCGCTTCGTCGAGGGAACGGCCGGCGACCGTCGCCCGCCAAAGGGCCTCTTCCAGCCCCGCGCCGCATTCGTACCACTCGACGCACTCCGGGCGACGCTCTTTCCCGAGCGCCTTGAGTTCGGCGCTCGGCGACCAGCCGGCGTCTTCGGCGGCGACGGCGAACGCGGGCGCGAGCGATGCCGCGGCGAGCGCGGCGGCGAACATGATGCGCATGATCCCCCTCCCGGCGACGACGGCCGAAGCATAACGCCGCGCCCGGCGCCCGGGGCGGCGCCGCTGCGCCGTCGGTCGGACCGCCGCCGCACCGACCGTTTCCCGCGCCGCAGCGCTCGCTTCCGGCTGGCTGCAACCGACGGAGGCGTCGTCGGACGAAGTTCCGTTTTGTCGGTAGGCATTGACAAATACCGACGACACGAAACATGATGACGTCATGAAGAGTTCGCGCGAACGGATTCTGGATCTTGCCCGCACGCGCGCGTTCATCCGCCCACGCGACCTCGCCGCGGAGCGGATCCCCCGCGTCGCGCTCACGCGCCTGGTCCGGTGCGGTCTGCTCGAGCGGGTCGGCCGCGGCCTCTACTCGATCCCGGGGCGACCGATGTCCGCGAACGGCGCTCTGGCCGAGGTGGCGAGCTGGCAGCCGCAGGCGATCATCTGCCTTCTCTCCGCGCTGCAGTTCCACGAACTCACGACGCAGACGTCGTTCGCCGTCTGGCTCGCCGTGCCGAACAAGGCGCGTGCGCCGAGGCTGGATTATCCGCCGCTGCGCGTCGCCCGGTTTTCAGGCGCCGCGCTGACCGAAGGCGTCGAGGAACACATCGTCGACGGCGTGGCGGTGCGCGTCACGAGCGTCGCGCGCACGGTGGCGGACTGCTTCAAGTTCCGCAACAAGATCGGCCTCGACGTCGCGCTGGAGGCGCTGCGCGAGGCGTGGCGCGCCCGGCGCGTCGGCATGGACGAGCTCTGGCGTTGCGCCGAGCTCCGTCACGTGGCCAACGTGATGCGCCCGTATCTGGAGAGCCTGTCGTGAAGCGACGCAACGTGGCCGCGTCGGTGCGTGCGCGCCTGCTCAGGCTTGCGCGGGAAAGGAACCAGGAGTTCGGCCTGGTCCTGCTCCGCTACGCGTTGGAGCGCCTGCTGTACCGCATGAGCGTCTCGCCCCACGCCGATCAGTTCCTGCTGAAGGGCGCGCTGCTGTTCGAGCTCTGGTTCGACGTCCCGCATCGCCCGACGCGCGACGCCGACCTTCTGGGTTTCGGTTCGCCGGAGGCGCCGCGGCTCGAGACTGTCTTCCGCGAGATCTGCTCGCTCGAAGGGAACGACGGCGTGACCTTCCCGCCGAGCGCCGTGAAGGCGGCCGCGATCCGCGAGG
>JAJFTU010000490.1 GCA_021372775.1 bacterium
GCGCCCGCCGTCCCCGCCCCGCGGCCCGTGCCCGCGGCGCCCGCGCCGAGCGCCGTCGCGCCTCGCGCGGCCGCGGCGCCCGCTCCCGCGCCCACGCCCGCGGCCGCTCCCGCGGCCGCCGCGCAACCCGTCGCCAAGCCCGCAACGCCGACCGACGAGGCCGCCTCCGGCGAGAGCGCCGAGGAGGCGTTCAACGGCGCCTACGCCGACTACTCGCGCGGCCACTTCGACCTCGCGCTGGCCGGCTTCCGCCGCGCCAAGGCGATCGACCCCGACGGCCCCCTGGCCGACGACTCGCAGTACTGGCTCGGCGAGACGCTCTACGCGCAGAAGAAGCACCTCGAGGCGGCCAAGGCCTTCTCCGACCTGGTGGACCAGTTCCCCAAGAGCGACAAGGTCCTCATGGCCCGCCTGAAGCGCGGCATGGCCCTGTGCGAAGGGAAGAAGACCGAGGAAGGGGTCGCCGAGCTGCGGAAGCTGATCAAGAGCGCCCCCTCGACGGACGAGGCGCGGCTGGCCCGCGAGTACATCAAGCGCAAGAAGCTGTGAAGAAGACGGGCGCTGGTTTGACACGGCGCCCTCTTTGACCCAAAATCTTCGCGCTTTCCCGGACGGGATGGTCCGCCCGGCGCACGCTCCAAGGCGGGCCTGTCCCACGGCCCCCGGAAGACCAAGAGGCTGAAGAAGATGGCGAATCACAAGTCGGCCGCCAAGAAGGCCCGTCACGACGTCGTCCGGCGGCTGCGCAATCGTTTCTGGCGGACGCGCATGCGCTCGCAGGTGAAGAAGTTCCGCACCGCCGTGGAAGAGGGCGACAAGCCGGCCGCGGAGGCTCTGCTCGTGGACACGCTCGGGTTGGTGGACCGCACCGCCCGCGCCGGCGTCATCCACGACCGGACCGCCGACCGCTACAAGTCGCGCCTGCAGCTCGCGTTCAACAAGATGGCGTAGGGCCGCGGTTTCGCGGCACTGACGAGAGCGCCCTCCGCAGGGGGGCGCTTTTGTTGTGCCCTGACTTCCCGGCGCAAAGGCCGCGCGTGCCTTGAGGCCGGGTTGGATTCGCTGAGCGACGCGTTCCTTGAGGCGGGGTCGGTCGGTCGTCCGGGGGGGGCCGTCGGACCCTAGAACTCAAGGGTTCCGCCGGCCCCCCCCCGGCCCGACCGACCTTCACTCGAACCGCAAAGCCCGCCGGCACAGCCCCCGTGTCCGCGGACTGTAGGGGCGGCTGGCGCGCCGATCACGTCGTCGGAACGACGGCGCCTCCTCCGCGCCTGCCGCCCGACCTGAACCCCGCTCACCCCTGCCTTACGTCGCTGGAAACGCGGGCCTTTGGCACGCTGCGCCCCCGCGAATGAGGACCGCAGGCATTTGGTACGCTGCGTCCGCCCGCGAAAACTCAATCGCTCGTCAAATAGGAATGCGCTTCCTTGAGGCGCTCGGGAATCTTGATCCCCTGCGGACACTTCGGTTCGCACTCGCCGCACTCGACGCAGGCGTCGCCGCCGGCGCCGTGCGCGACGTACTGCGCGCGATACCACGCGCCGCTCGACGCCTTCGTCCCGAACACCGCGCTCGCGTTGTACAGCCAGAACGTGTCGGGGATCGCCACGCCGTTCGGGCAGGGCTGGCAGTAGCCGCAGGTCGTGCAGGGCACCATCGTCCGCGCCGCGTAGAAGGCCCGCGCCTCCTCGATCAACGCCAGCTCGTCGGGCCCCATGCCCCCCGCCCGCGCGTCGCGCGCCACGGCGAGGTTCTCGTCAAGCTGCGCGTCCTCGTTCATCCCCGACAGCACGACCTTGACCTCGGGGAGATTGAACAGCCACCGCAACCCCCACTCCGCGGCCGACCGCGCCGGCCCCCGCGCGAAGATCGCCTCGACCTCGGCCGGGACCTTGGCCAGCGAGCCGCCGCGCAGCGGCTCCATCACCACCACGCCGATTCCCCGCTCCGCCGCGGCGCGCAGGCCCGGCAGGCCCGCCTGGAACTCTTGATCGACGTAGTTGAGCTGGATCTGGCAGAACTCCCAGTCGTGGCCGCCGAGGATCGCGCGGAAGTCGGTCGGCGAGCCGTGGAAGGAAAAGCCGAGATGGCGGATCCGGCCGTCGGCGCGCGCCCGCTCCATCGCCGCGAGCCCGCCGAGGTCGAGCACCTTTTGCCAACGCTCGCCGGACAGGGCGTGCAGCAGGTAGAAGTCCACGTGGTCGGTTTGGAGACGCCGGAGCTGCTCGTCGAGCAGCCGCTCCCAGTCCTGCTCC
>JAJFTU010000491.1 GCA_021372775.1 bacterium
TCCGCCCTGCCGGGACGGGAGCGCCGCGCGCCCGTCGCCGGCGGGAGCGGCGCGCCGCGCGCCTCCGGCGTCGAACCGCCGCGACGCCGCCGGGATCCGCCCGTCCGGCGGGAGCGGCCGCCGGCGTTCCTCGGCGCGGCGCTGCGGCGCGCCGGGGGTCGGGACGCCGTCCGGATAGTCGAGAGCCCGGTCCCACGGCGGCCGGTGCAGGCCGTACGGGTCGGAGGCCCGCTCGTAGACGCCCCAGAAGCAGCCGTATCCCGGCTCGCAGGCCATGTGGGTCCAGTAGAAGAAATCGCACCCGATCGAGGCGACGTCGCCGGGCCAGCAGTCGTCGAACGGGTCGAACGAGCCGCGGTAGTCGAGCGGCGGAACGCCGGTCGCCCACGAATCGGAGAAGATCCGGACCGTCGAGCCGCCGCCGCTCCGCGGCAACGCGACGGCGCTGATCCCCGCGGCGCGGTCGTGCCAGAGCAGCGCGTTCGGCAGCCCCGACATGCTGATCGTGCCCGCCGCCGGGCCGAGGACGGCGGCCAGCTTCTCCGGCGGCGTCGGCACGGCGAGGACGACCTCGGTCAGTTCGGCGTCCGGCGCGTCGGACGAAAGACGCGCCCAGAGCGGGGCCGCGGCGGTTCCCTTCGCCGGGGCGAAGCGGACTTCGTCCCGGTCCCGCTGGGCGACGGCGACGTCGGGCCGCAGGCGCGCGAGATCGGTCAGCGCCACCCCGAGGCCGACGCCGTCGAGGCGGAGCGGCGGGGCCTTGGCGAATGCGGATGGAGCGAGCGCCGCCGCGACGGCGGCGAAGACGGCGACGACGATTGTGCGTGTCATTTGAGCGCCCTCTTCCGGGCAGTCTCCCACGTCGCGAGTCTAGCGCAGTCGCCCGCCCTTGGTCGCCCCGGCCGGGACCATCCGTCGGCGTCTTCCGCCCGCTCGGCGACGGCCGTTCCGCGCGGGATCCGCCGGAACGATGGCGCGCGCCTCCCCCGGCGGTATATTTGGATGTGCGTATCCTGTTTCAATGCCGAGGCCCCGCGCGGCCTCCGAGGAAGACGCCGATGGACCCGATCGACCTCCTGATGGACGAGCACCGCCTGATCCTCTCCGCGCTCGACGCGCTCGACGGCTACGCCCGCCGCCTGCGGGGCAACCAACCGGTCGAGCGCGGCGATCTCGCGCGGTTCGTCTCCTTCATCCGCGATTTCGCCGACGCCCGCCACCACGGCAAGGAAGAGGACATCCTCTTCGCGACGATGGTCGAGCAGGGGTTCCCCCGCGAGGCGGGGCCGATCGCCGTGATGCTCGCCGAGCACGAAGAGAACCGCGCGCTGACCCGCGCGATGGCGGACGGGATCGAGCGCGACGGGGCGTGGAGCGAAGCGGAGCGGCGCCGCGTCGCCGAGGCGGCGTCGGCCTACGCCGACCTGCTGCGCGGCCACATTTCGAAGGAGGACAACGTTCTCTACCCGATGGCGCGCGCGAATCTGGGCGCGGCGGCGTACGCCAAGATCGGCGACGCCTGCGCGGCGTTCGAGCGCGAGCGCGCCGGAGCGGGCGGCGCCGTCCGCGCGGAGGTCGAGGCGCTGCGGGCCCGCTACGCGCGGACGTGACGGGACGCGCGCG
>JAJFTU010000492.1 GCA_021372775.1 bacterium
CGGATCGCGATCAAGAACCCGATCTTCGGCGGCGGACGGGCCGCGGTCGAGGCGCGGGTGCAGCTGAACCCCGGCGAGACGCAGCGGCTGGTCTATCGCGGCCCGCTGACCATCTTCCAAGCGGGGAAGATCGAGCGCCTCGACGCTCCGACGCAGCCCGCGCCCGCCCCAACGCCCGCCCCCGCAACGCAGCCCGCTTACGCCGCGCCGACCGCGCCCGCGGCGCCCGCCGCGGCCGCGAGCCGCTGCGCCGGCTGCGGCGCGCCGCTGCCCGCCGGCGGCCGTTTCTGCGCGGCGTGCGGCAAGCCGGCGACGCGCGGCGCGGTTTGCCCCAACTGCAACAGCCCGCTGGGCGCCGGGCGTTTCTGCACCGTCTGCGGGTTCCGCCTGCAGAGCTGAAGCCGGGCCGCGGCGAAAGCGCGCGTCCCGCCGGTTTCCCTTCATCCCCTTCGAGGCGTCGAGATGTTCTGTACCCACTGCGGAACCCGTCAAGCCGATGGATCCTCCTTCTGCCGTCAGTGCGGCGCGCCGCTCGTCGCGCCGTCCGCGCCGACCCCCGCGCTACCCGCGGCCGACGGCCGCGGCGGCGCCCGCCTTCCGGCGCCGCCCCCAGTCCCGGCGCCCGCGCCGTTCCCCAACCCCGCGACGCCGCCCGCTCCCGCGGCGCCTCCCGCCGCCGCGGCGAAGCGTTCGTCGGGAACGTTGGTCCTGGTCCTGGCGCTGCTCGCGGGGGCGCTGGTCGTCGCGGTCGTCGTCGTCGGCCTCGGCGTCTTGGTCTGGCGCGCGAGGCACAGGGTCGTCGCCCCGGCGAACGAGGCGACGGCGCCCGCCGACGTCGCGGCGGAGAGCGGCGCCGCTTCGGGCAAGGAGTTCTCCGTCCCCGCGTTCGAAGGACCGATCGGCGGCGACGACGAGAAGGAGCGCTTCGCCCAGTTCCTGATCAACAACGAGCGGCACATCGTCAACGTGGACGTCAACCTCAGCGGCGAGCAGTTCGAGAACTTGAAGAAGATGTCGCCGGAACCGAACAAGCTGTTCATCGACCTGACGAACAACCGCGACGCGCTGCCGACCGGCTACGACGTCTACATCGAGACGGGGGACGACGCGAAGGACTTCTACTTCGACGACCGGCCCTCGTCGCTCGAGATCAAGAGCTGCCTGAAGATCGTGGGCGTCGAAGGCCCGCAGATGGGGATCTTCTCGATCACGGCCAAGGCGGTCGCGCTCGAGGAGTGCCTTTGACCGCGCGGAACGCCGTCGTTCCGCGATCGGGCGGGCCCGTTCCCTGATAGAATTCGCGCTTTCGGGAGTTTTGGGCGAAACCACGATGTCCGGGTTCGAGCAGGCCGCCGGCGACGGGAGCGTCCGCGCCCCGTCGTCCGAACTCAGCGGCGGCGCGGTCCTGCGCGCGGCCCGTCCCGCCGCGCTCTCCGCGATCACGCGTCCCTACGCCCCGCCGCGCGGCGCCCGCGTCGTCGCGGCCGTCTCCGGCGGCGGCGACTCGCTGGCCTTGGGACTGCTGCTTTGGGCCCTCGCCCCGGGCCGCGGCTGGGACGTCGCCTGGGGCACGGTGGACCACGGCCTTCGGGGAACGCGCGGCGCCCAGGACGCGGCGTTCGTGCGCGGTCTCGCCGCGCGGATCGGCGTTCCGTGCGAGGTCCGCGCGGTCGCCGTCGAGCGCGCGCCGCGCCGCTCGCCCGAGGACGCGGCGCGGACGGCGCGCCGCGCCGCGCTGGTCGAGATCGCCGCGGCGGCCGGCGCCGAGGCGATCGCCTTGGGGCACACGCTCGACGATCAGGCGGAAACGGTCCTGCTCCGGCTGGCCCGGGGAACCGGCACCGCCGGCCTCGGCGCGATGCGCCGCCACGCGCCGCCGTTCTGGCGGCCGCTGCTCGACGTCGAACGGGACGAACTGCGGCGTTTGCTCCGGGATCTCGGGCAGGGCTGGCGCGAGGACGAGACGAACGCCGAGGGGCGGGCGTTTCGGAACCGGGTGCGGAACGAAATCCTCCCACTGATGAAGACGCGACTGGGCGCCGGGGTTGTCCGCTGTCTGGCCCGCGCGGCGTTGACCGCGGCCGAAGACGAGGACTTTCTCGCCGCCTCCGCGCGCGCCGCGCCCGGGATCGTTGTTGCCGAAACC
>JAJFTU010000493.1 GCA_021372775.1 bacterium
CGCGCGCACCCAGTACTACAACGTCAACAAGATCAAGCAGAAGGCGCTGACCTACCTGCCGTCGAACACCTGGCTCGCGGCGCAGCTGACGATCAACGTCAACGTGAACGACACCTGCAACGCCGGCTGGTCGCCGTCCACCGGGACGCTGAACTTCTTCAAGTCGGGCGGCGGCTGCGCCAACACCGGCGAACTCCCCGGCGTCTCGCTGCACGAGTTCGGCCACGGGCTGGACACGAACGACGGCGACGGCTTCTCGCCGGACAACGGCACCGGCGAGACCTACGGCGACTTCACCGCCGTGCTGCAGACCCACGAGTCGTGCCTCGGCTCGGGTTTCATGCAGGAAGGGGTCTGCGGCGGGTACGGCGACGCCTGCAGGACCTGCAGCGGCGTCCGCGACATCGACTACGCCCAGCACGCGAACCAGATCCCCGTCACGGCCGCGCTGCTCGGCAACGCGACCGGCTTCCACTGCCCGTCGTACCCCTCCTACGCGGGGCCCTGCGGGACGGAAGGACACTGCGAGTCGTACATCGGCAGCGAGTCGCTCTGGGATCTCGTGAACCGCGACCTGCCGGCGGCGGGGCTCGACGTTCCGAGCGCCTGGCAGCTCGTGGACCGACTCTGGTACGCCTCGCGGCCGACGGCGACCGCCAACTACGCCTGCACCAGCGGAACCAGCGGCTTCGTCACCGACGGCTGCGGGGCCGGCAGCCTCTACACGGTGCTGCGGGCGATGGACGACGACGACGGCGACCTGACGAACGGCACGCCGCACGCCGCGGCGATCTACGCCGCGCTCGCGCGCCACGGCATCGCCTGCGGGGCGGCGACCGACGCGACGAACCAGAGCCACGCCGCCTGCGCGGCGCCCGGGAAGCCGACGCTGTCCGGAACGCCGGGCGACGGCCAGGCGGTCCTCGCGTGGACGCCCGTCGCGGGAGCGCAGTCGTACCGCGTGCTGCGGAACGAGGACGGCTGCTCGGCCGGGTTCACGAAGATCGCCGACGTCGCGGGCGGATCGGCGTCGGGCTACACCGACGGAACGCCGCTCAACGACTTGACCTACTACTACCGCGTGGAGGCGCTGGGCGGCTCGGAGTCCTGCGCGGGCCCGGTGAGCGACTGCGCGACGGCGATGCCGGTTTCGCGGACGGCCACGCTGCGGCTCGACCGCTCGTTCGTCGGCTGCGGCGCGTCGCGGATCACCGCGACGCTCGAGGACGCCGATCTCGTCGGCGCGGGGCGGCAGAACGTCTCGGTCTTCTCGACGGTGGACGGGACGCCGTTCGGCCTGACGCTCACGGAGACGGGCGCGGCGACCGGCGTGTTCCGCGGAACCTTCGACACGCTCCTCGGGTCGTCGTCGCAGGGCGGCGCCGTGGCGATCGCCGAGGGGGCGACGGTGACGGTCCGCTACCTCGACGCGGCGCCGTCGGCGCGGACCGTGGACGCCCAACTCGCGGTCGACTGCAGCGCGCCGACCGTCTCGAACGTCGCGACGTCGGCGAGCGACGAATCGCTCACCGTCACCTGGACGACCAACGAGCCGTCGCTCACGAAGCTGCGCTGGGGCGCCGCGGCGCCGCCGGCGACGGATCTCGTCGTGGACGACGGCTACGCGACGAGCCACAGCGCGACGATCACGGGGCTGTCGATGTGCTCCGGCTACGTCTTCGACCTTCTGCTCGAAGACCGCGCGGGGAACGCCGCCGTCGCGGCGAACGGCGGCGCGCACTACGCCGCGCGCACGACCGGGCGGACGTTCGCCTTCGCCGACGACGCCGAGCGCGGCGCGGGGACGTGGACGGCGACGTCGGCTTCCGGTTCGCCGATCGCGACGTCGGCCTGCCGGGCGCACTCCGGGACGCAGTCGTGGAAGTTCGGCGCCGCGTCCTGTTCCACCTCGTATGCGAGTTCGACCGACGCCTCGCTCGTCTCGGCGCCGATCGTCCTCGGCCCCTCGGGCCACGGGATGCGCCTGCGCTTCTGGCAGTGGGTGCAGACCGAATCGGGCTACGACTACAGCTACGTCCAGATCAGCTCGGACGGCGGGAAGACTTGGACGAACCTCGTCCAGCCGTTCGCCGGCGAGAGCGACGGCTGGATCCGTTGGACAATCGATCTGGCGGCCTACACCGGAACGGTGCAGCTCCGCTTCCGCTTCAAGTCGGACTCGTCGGTCAACTACGAGGGGTGGTACGTGGACGACGTCGACGTCAGCGCCCCCTCCGCCTGCGCGGCGGTTCCGCGCCGCGCGGGAACGACGATCCTCGACGCCTGCCACGGAACGGGCACAGCGGCGGACGGCGTCGCCGATCCCGGCGAGCACCTGCGGCTGCCGATGTCGTTCTTCAACGCCGGCGGCGCGCCGGCGACCGGGCTGACGGCGACGCTGGCGACGACCGACGCGCGGGCGACCGTGACGAACGGCTCGACGACGGTGCCGGACATCGCCGGCGGCGCGACGGTCGAGACGGCCTATCCGCCGTTCGCGGTGAAGGTCGGCGGCGGAGCGGGCTGCGGCGCGCAGATTCCGCTGACGCTGAAGCTCGCCGGCGCGGAAGGCTCCTGGACCGAACCGTACGCGCTGCAGATCGGACAAAACATCGTCTCCGGCTCGGCGAAGGCGCTGGACGAGCACTTCGACTACCCGACGGGCGCCGCGTCGACGTGGATGCCGACCGGCTGGGCCGTGACGCACACCGGGTCGCAGGCGAACTGGCTCGTCCTGATGAGCGCGTCGCGCAGCGACTGCACGAGCGACGGCAAGTCGAGCGCGACGCACAGCGGCGGCGCCTACGCGGCCGACGCCTGGCTCTTCTCGACCGCGCTCTCGCTGAAGGCGGGGACGACCTACGCGCTGTCGTTCAACCTCAAGGCCGTCGTCGGAACCGTCAAGCTCGACGTCGCGCTCGGCTCCGCGCAGACGGCGGCGTCGATGACCACGACGCTCTGGACGACGAGCTCCTTCGCCGGCTCGACCTGCACGGCCGAAACGGCGTCGTTCACCGTGCCGAGCGACGGGACGTACTACATCGGGTTCCACGACAAGACGGCGGCCTCCAGCGGGACGGTCGGCGTGGACGACGTCGTCCTCGCCTATCCGACCTACAACTGCGTGATCCACGCCTGCTCGGCGACGCCGCTGCCCGTCCCCGGCGAAACGGCCGCGGCCTCCGGCGCGGCGCTGCTCTGGTCGGGCTCGACGAAGGACACGCTGACATGGGGCGCCAACGCCGACGCGGCGAACGGCTACCGCCTCTACGAAGGGGCGGCGGCTGATCTGACGCACGCCGACGGCGCGCAGGCCAACGCCTGCGTGCGCTGGAGCGGGACGGCGACGACGACGGGGCCGGTGCTGACGGCCGCCCCGGCGGGCGGACAGGTGCAGTGGTTCCTGGTCTCGGGCGTGAACGACGCCGGCGAAGGGCCGGCCGCGGCGGGCTGGAAGATCACCTCCAGCGGCGCCTGCCGCTGACGAGCGGACGGGGGCGCGTCCCCCGGCCGCGCCGGCCGCGGGCCGCGCGGACGACCGAACCCCGGAAGGGCGGGGGGGGCGCGACGAGCGTCCCGGCCCTTCCGGGGTTCTTTTTTTGTCGTGAGACGCGGGATGAGAAGTCGGTCGGGCCCCGGCGCGTCCGGCGAGGGCGAACCGACTGAACGTTGGTCATCGCAACGCTGACCGCAATTCAGTCAACGAAGGCGCCGGAACGCTTGATGGCGTAAAGAACGCCATTTCTCATTAGCGTCTAATGACCGAACGGCCACCGTTCACAACGACTATCAGTCCGAACAAAACACAAGAGAAACGTTTGAAAAGCAGACGCCCGGTGTGAGAATCTCACTCGCCCCGCGGCGGGAACGGGCCGTTCCATCGCCCGCGGGGAGCTGACATTCGCGGTCCAGCCGCGCAGGGAGCCCCGCTCATGGCGTTGCGTCAATGGATCGGCCGGTCCGGCCTCGCGTTCGTTTCGCTTCTCGTTTCCGCCGCGCTCCTCCCGGCGGCGGCGCAGGTCGCCCGCCGCGGCGGCGGCGACCTCGACCGGCTGAAGACCGCCAAGACGGCGGCCGTCGTTCCGACGCGGCACTTGACCGCCGAGCAGGCGGCCGCCCTGAAGGGGACCGGCGCGGTCGCCGCGTTCCGCGCGCTGGCGGCGGCGAGCCCCGCGGGGGCCTGGCGGATGACCTTCGACGCCGCCACCGGGCGGGCCGCCATGCTCGAGGGACGCGAGCCGTGGCTCTCCGGCGCGGCGAATCCGGCGGCCGGGACCGCCGGCGCGCTCCCGGCGGGCGCGGCGACGAAGGACGTGCCCAAGGCGGCGATGGCCGAACGGGCGGTCGCGTTCCTCAAGGCGAACCCGGATCTCTTCGGCGTCGATCCGCGCGACCTGCGGCTGATGGACGGCGCGAGCGGCCCGTTCGGGAACGACGGCTACTTCGTCGACTTCCAGTGGACGCATCGGGGAATCGACGTCGAGAACGCGCACGTCGTCTTCCGCGTCAACCACGGCGCCCTCGTCCAAGTGGGGCAGGA
>JAJFTU010000494.1 GCA_021372775.1 bacterium
TCGTCCACCGCGACCTCAAGCCCTCGAACGTCACGCTCGCGCCCGACGGCCGCGTGAAGCTGCTCGACTTCGGTTTGGCGAAGGCGCTCGAGGCCGAAGGCGCGCCGTCGAACGCGCCGACCCTCACCACGCCTTCGGACGACGCGACGCGCGGTGGACTCGTCTTGGGGTCGGCGCCGTACATGAGCCCCGAGCAGGCGCGCGGCGAGGAACTCGACCGCCGGACCGACGTCTGGTCGCTCGGCTGCGTCCTCTACGAAGCTCTGACCGGGCGGCGCGCGTTTCCCGGCGCGACCCGCTCCGACGCGATCACGGCCGTCCTCGAACGCGATCCGGACTGGTCGGCGCTTCCCGCCGAGACTCCCCCCGCCGTCCGCGATCTGCTGCAGCGCTGCCTGCGCAAGGACAGGGCCGCTCGTCTCCGCGACGCGTGGGACGCGAGGATCGAGCTGGTCGAGGCTCTTTCCGATGCGTCATCGGAAGACGCGCTGATCGCCGCCGGCGCCGCGACGCGGCCAAGAGCGCGGAGCCGGAGGCGGAGGCTCGCCGTCGTCGCCGTGGTCGCCGCCGTTTCCGCCTGTCTTGCGGGCGCCGTGGTCGGCTGGCTCGCCGCCCGCACGTCCGTCCGCGCGCGCGCTTCCGCGAACGCCCCGGCGCGCTGGACGATCGCGCTTCCGCCGGATGTCGCGTTCCCTCCAATCAACGGACCTCCCTGTCTCGCGATATCCCCGAACGGCAAGACGATCGTCTTCGTCGGGAGCTCGGCCGGCCGGACGCAGCTCTACCAACGCGATCTCGGCTCGATCGACCCGCGGCCGATCCCGATGACCGAGGGGGCGTGGCAGGCGACCTTCTCGCCGGACGGTCAGTGGATCGCTTTTGGCCAAGGCGGCCAAATGAAGAAGGTCCGTCTGGACGGCGGGATGCCGACGCTGCTCGCCGAGGCGCGCGTCTTGATCGGTGTCACGTGGGGCGCGGACGGCACGATCGTCTTCGCGCCCGACGCCGGCGAAGGCCTTTGGCGCGTCTCGGAGAACGGCGGCGTTCCGAGACGCCTGACGACGCCCTACGTCGGAATCGGCGGGACCCATCGCTGGCCGCAGTTTCTGCCGAGCGGCGACGTCGTCTTCACGATGCAGGTCGGCTGGATCCCCGCGGACGAGCGGATCGGCGTCCTTTCGCTGAAGACGGGCCATCTGCGTGTCCTGACCGAGCATGGGAGTTCGCCGCACTACGTCGCCGGCCATCTCGTCTACGGTCGGGACGGCATGCTGCTGGCGGCGCCGTTTGACCTTGCGCGTCTCGAGACGACCGGCCCCGAGACGCCGATCGCCGAGGACGTCCGGATGGACCCCTACGGCACCTCGTCGGTGCAGTTCGACGTCTCCGCGTCGGGTCGCCTCGCGTACGTCCCGGGCTATCCGCGGCCGGTGGACCGCGCGCTCCTTTGGGTGGACCGCGAGGGACGCGCGACGCCGGCCGCGCTGGAACGACGCAGCTTCCTCGACGTGGCGATTTCGCCCGACGGAAGCTCCCTGGCGGCGATGCGGGACGAGCTGCAGGGAGCGACCGTGTGGTCGCTCGACCTTCGCATGCAGACCTCGACGCGGGCTGCGGATGGTGGCGGAAAGTCGTCGCCCGTCTGGTCTCCGGACGGTACTGGTTTTGCGTACCGCGGCGAAGACGGGATCTTCCTCGTTCGCCGCGACGGGCACGGTCGCCACGCACTCCTTCGCGAACCAACCGGCCACTTCGCGTACCCAGCGTCATGGTCCGCGGATGGGCGCTTCTTGGCGTTCACGTATGAAACCACGACGACGGGCCACGACATTTGGATCCTGCCTCTCGGGGGAGACCGGCGGCCCCGGCCGTACTTGGCGACGTCGATCAACGAGTGCTGCGCCGTCTTCTCTCCGGACGGCCGCTGGATGGCCTACAACTCGAACGAGTCGGGGCGCGACGAGATCTACGTGCGGCCATTCCCGGGCCCCGAACCGAAACACCAGGTCTCGTTCGGCGGCGGCACGCACCCGAAATGGACGCGCGGCGGGCGCGAAATCGTCTACCGCGCGCCGGGGCCGCCTCCCGCCGTGATGGCCGTCTCCGTCGCGCTCGGCGCCGGATTCCGCGCGGGCCCGCCGCGAAGGCTCTTCGACGACACCTACCGGAAAACGGAGAGCCTCGAATTCCCGACCTACGACGTCTCCCCCGACGGCGAGCGGTTTCTGATGATCGAGGAACCGCCCTCCGCCGCGCCGCCGACGCAGATCGTCGTCGTTCCGAACGTCCTCGACTTGATCAAGTCGAGGACGCGCGGCGCGAAACGATAACGGCGCGCGGGGCGCAGGGGAACGTGCGAGGTCGATCGGATCTCCGCCGATGATCGCCCGGCCTTCGGGAACGGAATGCGCGCACCGGAGGCCGACGCGCCGTTCCCCCTTTGTCTCTGCGCCGCAACGGCCATCGTCAGATTGCGCCTTCGACCCCGTTGCGCCGTCGGGACCGGCGCCATAGGCTTCATTCGCTTTCATCCAGCCGGGCTCGATCCGGCTGTGCCCGCGGGCCACGGTCCGCGGGCTTTTCGTTTTTCGGGGGAGGGGGGATGCGCGTAGCGGCGTTCGTCGATGGTCTCAACGTGTAACACGCGATCAATGACCTCGGTCGAGCTCATCTGAAGTGGCTCGACGTCCGGAAGCTGTGCGCGGTCTTCGCGCCCGGCGACAATCTGGCGGCGGTCTACTACTTCTCGGCGTTCGCGACGTGGCTGCCCGGATCCTGCGCCCGTCACCGCGCACTCGTCGCCGCCCTGGAGGCGACCGGCGTTCGCGCCATTCTCGGCCGGTTCAAGAAGAAGTCCGCGGGTTGCCGCAGATGCGGCGCGGCGTGGGTCTCGCACGAAGAGAAAGAGACCGACGTCAACATCGCGCTGCAGTTGGTTCTGCGCGGGCTCGATGGCGAGTTCGAGCGCGCGCTGCTCGTTTCCGGAGACTCGGACTTAGCGCCGGCGGTCCGGGAACTGACGGCGCGGCGTCGAGACGTCGACGTGCGGATCATCCTGCCGCGCCACGGCCAGCGGAGCGACGAGCTTGTTCAAGCGGCCGGGGGACTCCACTGCCGTCGGGAAATCAAGCTGCTGCATTGGGAGCGCTGCCGCCTTCCCGACGAGGTCTTCGACGGCGCCGGCCGCTTGGTCGCCGTTTGCCCTCCCGAATACAGAGTCGGGCTGGCCCGCTCCGGCGTTCTCGCGCCTCCGTCGTGAACCCCGGCGGCCTCCCCGGTCGGCGCCCTCGAGGCGGGGGCGGCGCGGGGGCGCGGCGCGTCGCCTATACTCGTGCCTCGGCCGCGTCGTCGCGGAGCGGGGGCACGAGGTGGACAGCCGCAGAGTGCAGGTGGGCGAGACCGCCGTGGACATCGTCGGGGGCTCCATCACGGAGCTGCCCGAGCGCTTCGATTTCCTCGTCAGTTCGGACGACAACTATCTCTCGCACGGCGGCGGCGTCTCGGAGGCGATCTGGGCGGCCGCCGGACCGGAGCTCGCCGCGTACGTCGCCGCGAACCGCGTCCCGCTGCGCCTCGGCTCGGTGTTCGCGACGCCGGCGGGCCGGCTCGACGCCGGCGGCGTCCTGCACGCCGTCACGATCGACTTCGACGCGAACCGGACGCTCGCCGGGGGCGGCGCCCGCGCGCTGTACGCGGCGGTGTTCGACGCCGCGCTCAAGGCGCGCGCGCGGTCGATCGCGCTGCCGCTGCTCGGGGCGCGTTCCGCGCGCCTCTCGGTGTCCGACTCGGTGGCCGCGTTCCTTCAGGCGGTCGAGGCCCGCGCCGACGAATGGCCGGCGCTTGTCCGCATCGCGCTCGTGTTGTACGGCGGCGACTTCGCCGCCCACGCGACGTGGCTGGAGGACGGCCTGCGGCGGGTCGAGACGCTCGACGGCTTGGGCGCGCGGGCGAAGCGGCTCGGCGCGGTCGAACTCGACGACGGGCCGCGGGCCGCCGCGTCGGACGTCTCGCCGCTCGAACGCGCGATTCGGCTTCTGCTCGCCGCGCTCAAGCTGCTCTACGTCGCCGGGGTCGGCGCGGACGCGGCGCGGGTCGCGCCGGGCGATACGCCGGCCGGACTGCTCGACGTGGCGCGGCGCCGCTTCGGCGGCGAAGAGCGCCGCGCGCTGGCCCGCTTCGAGCCGCTGATCCGGAACGCGATCGCGGCCGGCAACCGCGCCAGCCACGCCATGCTCTCGGGCGTCGCCGACCGGCGGCTCGCGCTCGCCGAGATCAAGTCGGGGATCGTGGCCGCGTTGGAGTTCGTCGAAGGACTCGGCGACGCGCAGCCCGTCGCCGCGCGCCCCGCGGCGGGCGAGCCCGGCGCGGCGAGCGCGGCGAAGGCGGCGGCCCCGAGGCCTGAAGCCGCGTCGGCGGAACCGCTTGCCTTCGAGCCGGCGGAGACGCGCCGCAGCGCGCCGGCGGAACCGCTTGGCTTCGCGCCGGCGGAGATGCGTCCCTGCGCGTCGGCGGAACCGCTTGCCTTCGCGCCGGCGGAGACCGTCGCCGCTGCGCCGACGGATGCGCCCGGCGCCGCGCACGTGCGGCGCCTCCACGACCTCTTCCTGCGGACGCTCGGCGCCGAGGACCGCGCGGCGCTGGTGCAGGACCTGCGCGCCGAAGGGTATCGGGGAGGCGACGAAGACTGCCTCCTCGAGTGCTGCGTGCGGCGCGATCCGGCGGAACTGCTGCGGTCCTGGCTGACGCCGCGCCAACTGCGCAAGGCGATCGAGGACCTCAACGGCGAGGCGCGGCCCGAATCGTCGGTCGGGCTTGTCGAACAGTTGTTGGAACGACTCGGGTTCCCCGGCGCCCAGCGGCCGCTGACGCTCGACCGGATCGTGGCCGGCGTCAAGCGCGCCCAAGCGGAGGTGTCCTGCACGGACGACCTCGCCAGGTTGCGCGGTTTGGTGACGAACGTCGGCGCCCAGCTCGAGTTCGCGTGCCGCGTCCTCGCGACCTTCCTCTGCCGCCGCGTGTTCAACGAGCCGGCGGAGACGCGGCTGCTGCAGCTCGGCGTGATCAAGCGCGCCGCCGAACTGCGGACGATGTCGCTCGGGCGCTGGCTCGACGCGCTCGACGCCCTCTCCAAGGACCTTCAGGCGGCGACGGGGGGCGCGGCGGAGGAGTTTCGCCGTCAGGTTCCCGACTGCGCGCTCGCGCCGCGGGACATGGGCGGCCTCGCCGGCGGCCGCAACGAGTTCGTGCACTACCGGGACTGGGCGCAGGCCGAATCGCCGACCAAGGCGCGCCGGAAGGCGGCGGCGTTCTTCGAGCGGACGCTCCAACTGCTCGAGCACTGGATGGCCCCCGAACGCTCGCTCTTCCCCGTCATGATCACGGTGGAGGAGATCCGGTTCGATCGTTGGGGGCGTCGGATCGCGATCGCGAAGACGCCGGCCGGCTGCGACGAGCGGATCTTCAGCGACCTCCCGCTGCGCCCCGGCGAGGTCTACCTCATGCACGCGACGACGAACCCGTTCCGCATCGACCCGATCCTCGTGCCGGCGGGGGATCTCGGCGGGGGCGTCTGAGGCGCGTCAGCGGCCGCGTCGTCGGTCGTCCTCTCCCCGAACCGCGACGAGGCGGTTCGGGGAGACGATGCGATGATCCAGCAGGCGCTCGATGCGCTCGAACTCGGCGCGCCCACGACGCGCGGCCACTTGACGATGATTCCGCTGCTCGAGTCCCGCGGCGCGGAACCGTTCTACGCCACCCTCGACGAGGCGCTCGAAACCGGCGCCTTCCGCGTCACCGAAGTGTCGGAGGGCGGGTCGGTCCCCGACCTGCTCGCGACGAACGAGCTCGACCGCCCGGTGCTGATCGTCCACGGCGAGCAGTTGGTCGGCGCCAAGCAGAACCGGATCGTCAACCTCACGATCCTCGTGCCGCCGTCCAGCTCGCTGAAGATCCCCGTCTCGTGCGTCGAGCAGGGGCGTTGGGACTACCGCAGCCCGGAGTTCAAGTCCTCGGAGCATCCGCTGAACTACGCCTCCCGCGCCCGCGCGGCGGCGGAGGTCAGCGAGCGGATGTCGCGGCACGAGGCGCCGCGGGCGGACCAGCTCCGCGTCTGGGAGATGGTGGACCGCCGCCTCCGCGAACTCGGCGTGCGCTCCGAGACCGGAGCGGTCGAGGACGCGTACGAGGCGCGGCGCGCGCAGCTCGACGCGACGGCGGACATGGCGCCGGCGCCGAACCAGGTCGGCGCGGTGTTCCTGATCCGCGGCCATGTCGCCGGCCTCGAGCTGTTCGACGCGCCGCGCACGCTCGCCGGCATGCTGCGCAAGATCGCCAACAGCTACGCCCTGGACGCCCTCGACGCGCGGTCTTCGGCGCCCCCGACGAGATCGCCGGAAGAGGCCGCGCGGGCGCTGCTCGGCCGGGTCCGCGAGGCGAAGGTCGCGACGATCCCGAGCGTCGGTCTCGGCGTCGCCGTCCGGATCACGGGCCGCGGCACCGCCGGCGGCGGGCTCGCGCTGAACGACGCGCTGGTGCATCTCGCGGCGTTCCGGCTCCCCGCCGAGACGAGCGCCCCCACGTTCCGCCCGCACCACTCCCGCGGCGCCTTCGGCGGCGACCGCTGAACCTTCCCGCGGGGAGGCGCCGGCGGCCGGGCGGCGCCTCCCGCGGAGAGCGGCACGATATGTGCCGCCTTGCCCCTCACCATGGGAGCGTGCCAAGGAGATCGCCGATGTACGGATTTGCGCCGGCGCGTCCCGGCAGCCCGGTTCACGGCGCGGCGGCGCCGCGGACCGGCGCGCGGGACGTCGCGGACTGGGTCGGATACATGAAGGGCCGCGGCGTCGTCCGCGTCTGCTCGCTGCTCCCGCCGCGCGAGCTCGCGGAGTTTCCGCAGGGGCTCGTCCCGCTCTACGGGCGCGCGTTCGGCGCGGCGAACGTCCTTTCCGCGCACCTCGAGGACTCCCTCGACATCGGCGACGAGCTGTTCGGCCGGATCCTGCCGTTCCTCGCCGCCTCCGACGCGCCGACGGTCGTCCACTGCCGCGCGGGGCTCGTGCGGACCGGCGTCGTGCTCGCGTCGTGGCTCGCCTACCGCCACGGCCTGAGCCCGGAGCGCGCGATCGCCGCCGCGGAGCGGGGCGGACGGGAGCCGCGCTCGATGGCCGACGACGATTGGTCCTCGGCGCGGCTGCGCGGCCTGCTCCGCGAGGCGCGCCGCCTCGGCGAAGAGGCGCGCCAGTGAACTGGAACCTCGTCGAGATCGCGCGGCGGCTGGACGCGGCGCCCGGCGGCGTGCTCGTGGACCAGCTCTGCGGGGAGTTCGGCATCCGGCCGCGCACGTTCCGGAAGTACAAGCGGCTGCTCGAAGACGAGTCGGAGGCGCTGTTCGGGCGCGCGGTCAAGGTCGAGCTGACCGGCCGCGGCGAGGACCGGCGGATCGCCTTGCGGGACGCGCGGCCGCCCGACGCGAACCACCTCCTCGAGCAGCTCGGCGCGCTCTACCTGGCGCAGCAACTGCTCGGCTTCGCCGCGGGGTCGCCGCTCCTCGGCGAGATCGAGAAGATCGCCGGGCGGATCGCGGCGGCCGCGCCGAAGAAGGCCGTTCTCGGCGTCCAGGTCGATCGGCTGCGGCGGATGGTCCACTTCGTGCCGTCGGGCCACAAGGACTACCGCGCCAAGGCGCCGCTCGTCTCCGCGCTGTTCGGCGCGATCATCGGACGGCGGCGGATCTCGTTTCGGTATCGAGCCCTCGCGCGGCAGGCGCCGGAACAAGTCGACGCGGAGCCGCTCTCGCTCGTCATGTACAAGGGCGGCCTCTACGTCGTCGCGCGGCTGGATCGGCGCCCGCCGGGCGACGAGCCGGCGACCCTCTCGGTGGACCGGATGACGGACCTCGAGATCTCGGAGCGGACGTTCCGCTACCCGGAAGACTTCGACCCGGCGACCTACTTCGACGGCAGCTTCGGCCTGTTCCGCGGGCCGAAGAACGCGCGCCTGCGGGTCGCGCTCCTCTTCGCCGCGGACGAGCCGCTGCAGCGCTATCTGCGCGAGCGGACGTGGGCGCGCGGCGAGAAGTGGACGGTGGAAGCGGACGGCCGCCTGCGGATGACGTTCACGGTCTCCTCGCTGGCGGAGGTCGCGCCGTGGGTGCGGTCGTGGGGCCGCGCCGTCGAGGTGCTCGAGCCGAAGGGGGTGGACTTCGCGACGATCGGCCTCGGGCTGGGGCCTCGCGGGTCGGCCGGCTGATGCAGCGGCGCGGCTGACGGGGTGGCGCGGCCGACGAGGCGGCGCGTCTGGCGAGGCGGCGCGGCTGATGCGGCGGCGCGGCGCTGCTGACGGGGCGGCTCTCAGGTCGCCCACCACTCGCCGTCCGGGCGCGGATCCACCGCGTCGTAGAGCTCGCGGAACCGCTCGGGGGCGGCGGTGTGGATCGGGACGAGCGACTTCGGCATCAGCGTCTCGGCGAGCCGCCGCAGGTCGCGGGGCGCGGCGTGGCCCGAGGTGTGGAGGTCCTCGCGCCGCATTCCGCGGCGGGCGATCAGCTCGAGCGTCGCCGCGCCGCGGCCGTCCTCGAGATAGCCGCGCCACTGCGACCAGACCAGGGTCGCGCCGCGCAGCAGGCCGCGCCGTTCCAGCGCCGCGACGACGCCGGGGCGGAAGAGGAGCGCGAAGCGCCGCGGCGCGGCGGCGATCTCGTCGGCGGAGACGCGCGCCGCGGCGTCCACGCCGAGCGCCGCGGCCTGTCGGCGCTGCGCGTCGGGGACGAAGACGCGATAGTTCGAGTGGCCGGCGTGGGGCACGCTCGCGCGGCCGACGGCCCGCGCGATCGCCTCGCCGTAGACGTCGGTCACGAAGACGCGGCGGGCGGCGATCGTCGCCGCGCGATAGGCGGTGACCCAGCGGTCCACGTTCTGCGGCGAGAACGCGATCAGCGCGACGCCGGGGCCGCCGCGGATCGCGTCGCCGATCCGGCGCTCCAGCGCGCGCTCGCCGCAGGGGACGCCGTCGAGCGGCGCGTTCGGCGTCAGCGAGGTCCCCTCCACGATCAGCGCGTCGGCGCGCCGCGGCGCGCGCGCGAGGAAGTCCCGGAACGCGGCCGTGCGCCCGTGTGCCCGGACGTCGCCGGTGTAGATCAGCGTCCTGCCGTTGGCCTCGACGACCAGGCTGAAGCCGCCGAACGCGCTGTGGTCGGCGCGGAACGGCGTGACGCGGAACGGCCCGAGCGCGAACGAGCGGCCGTCCTCGAGGAAGCCGGCCGGCGTCGGCGCGGCGGGATGGCGGGCGAACCGCGCATCCGGACGACCGACGAACGGCGCGGCCGGACGGCGGACGAACGGCGCGGCGGCGGCGATCATGTCCGCCGCCGGCTTGCCGATGTAGACCGGCAGATCGGGCCGCGCGAACGGCAGCAGCCCGTAGTGGTCGAGGTGGGGGTGGGAGATCACGACGGCGAGGAGCGAGCCGTCGCCGGCGCTCGTCAGCCCTTCGACCGGCGGCACGGCCGCCGCCGGATCGACGGCGTCGCCGAGCGGCAGCCCGAGATCGAGCAGCAGCCGGCGGCCGCCGCTCTCCAACTCCACGCAGTTTCCCCCGACCTCCCGCGCGCCGCGGTGGATGCGGACCCTCATCGGGGCGCCTTCGTCGAAACGGAGTCGTTCATCGCCGCCATGATGAGGCGCGACGCGGCACGATATGTGCCGCGGTCGGCGCGGAGCGGAAGTTCTGTCCGCGGTGCGCCGGGCGGGCGGATCGTCGCCGCGGCCCGCGGCCGGCCGCGTCAGCGCGCATCGCGTTCGGAACGGCGGGGACAGAGGATGCCCCAGAGGATCATGAGCAGCGCCACCGCGACGCAAAGCTGAAGGGCCGAGGCCACCACGCCGGTCCCCAGGTCCGTCCCCGCGCAGTTGTAGATCAGCAGAAGAAGCGCGAACGCCGCCCCGGCGACGAGGCAGACGACGTAGTTGTCGGCCCCCAGATCCTGCGGCGAGGCGAGGAGCGCCAGCCCTCCGGGGACCTCGGCGAACATGGCGAGGAGAAGGCCGGGGACGGTGAACAGCCCTCGGCCGTACCGCCGGCGCGTTTCCGCGTTGAGCGCGACGAGCCCGATCACCGTCAAGCAGGCGAGCGCCGCGGCGGCGATGGCGAGGAACGCCTTCATGACCGTCCTCCCGATTCCAACGCGGCCAGCATGGCGCGGGGCGCGGCACGGTCCGTGCCGGGGCGGCGTCCATAGTCGTCATGGCGCGCTTCCGTCCGCGCGCGGGGAGGAGTCCGTGGCCAATCACGTCGTCTACGTTCCGGGACTGAACACAAAAGGGCCGTCGGAGAAGGCCGTCTTTCTGCGGCGGTCGTTCGACGTCGTCCAACTCGCGTACGATCCCGAGCGCCCGCGGGAGTCGGTCGAACGCCTCGCGGCGGACCTCGATCGCGCCGCCCCCGACGCGGTCGTCGTCGGGTCGTCCCTCGGCGGCTTCTACGCCTACTGGCTGGCGAAGCACCGCGGACGGAGCGCGCTCCTCCTGAACCCCTGCGTCTTCCCGTCGCGCTTCCTGACGGCCGCGCCGCCGTCCCTGAAGGCCGAGTACGCCGCGCTAGAGGCCGAGCTCTACGCCGGCGCCGCCGCCCCGGACACCGTCGTGCTCCTCGAGACCGGCGACGCCGTCCTCGACTACGCCGTCGCCGAGGCGCACTTCCAGAGCCGCGCCTGGGTGCAGATCTTCCAAGGCGGCTCGCACCGCTTCGAGAACCGTCAAGCGATCCTCGACGCCCTGTCGCTCTTCTTCGAGCCGATCGGCTTCTGGGATCCCGACTGAGAGCGCGAAGCGGGCCGGCCCGCAAGGCTGTCCGGCCCGCAGCCCGAACCATACCCGGGCCGGAACGGCTGGATACGGACAGAGATGAACCGATTGCCGGCGATATCACAGAACAGTAGCGTACCTTCCGGGAGCAGGGTGCGCGGGGCGATCGGCGACAGGTGCTTTGTGATTCACACCCCGCATCCCCGGCGGGAACTGGCGGCCAACACGGTCAAGGACCTTCGGGATTTCTTCGAAGCGGCGCTCCCCGATCTCGAAGAGCTTCTCGGGCAAGCAGGGGCGAGATGATGGACACGATTTCCTGCAAGGGCTACGTCGCCGGCGTGGAACTGGATGCGGAAGAGAACTGCCTTCGCGGGCGGGTCCTGGGCATTCGCGATGTCGTGTCCTTCTCCGCCGACACGGTCCCGGAAATGAAGCGACGGATGGCGGAGGCGGTGGACGACTATCTCGACTACTGCCGCGAACGCGGGGTGTCGCCGGAGCGTCCGTTCTCCGGGCGGTTCCTTGTGCGCATCGGCCAGGAACTCCATCGCGACGCGGCGCTTGCCGCGCAGCGCTCCGGAGCGAGCCTCAACGCGTGGGTCGCGGGCGCGATGCGCTCGGCGCTCGATGCCGAGCGGACGTCCGAGGCGAAGGCCCGCGAGTCGAAATTGGCTCTCGACACGGTCGTCGCGCTGCGGCGCGAAGGTTCGCCCGCGGCCAGCCCGTGGACGGCGGCGTCGGCGTCGTCGATCGCGGCGGCGACGGGACGGAGCCAAACAGCCCGCGTCCGGCTCGTGCTTACGTCGCTTGTCCAGATGGACTGGTCCGCCGCCCAAGGCGGCGCGTCGCCGCGCGCGGGCGGTTCGCCGCATCCCGCCGAGAACGAAGAACCGGCGATCGCCTGACGGAGGGGAAGGATGGAACGGGACGGAAGCGGAACCATGCGTGAAATGAAATGCCGGATCCTCGCGCCGCCGGAGCTTCTGGCTTTGAAGTTCCGTCGCGACGAGTCCTCGCCTCTCCCCGAAAACGGACAGATGTCGCCCGAACTGAGCTTCGAGCTTCTCGTTTCGCGCTTCGCGCGGGAGGACATCGGCGTCACCTTGGAACTCGCGCTGCGAGGCGTTCCCGGCGTCGATGCGTCAACGACGTTCCGGGTCGCGTTCCGGGTCCCGACCGGTCTTGCGGAGGACGACTTGGCGCGCGATCTGCGCTTGATGGCCGCGCACACGGCGCCGGCGATGCTCTATCCATTCATGAGGGAAACCCTCGCGGGCGCATTCCTGAAGGCCGGCCTGCCGCCGTTCCTCGCCCCGGTCATCGATTTCCGAGCCATGTTTGATCCTTCGGACGTTCCCATCCCGGACGCGCCGCCTCAGTCGTCGGAGCCCAAGTAGGCGGTGCGGGTGTCCGCAGCCGGCGACGAGCGGGCCGCGCGGGAGTTCGACGCGGGGTCTTCGTCCACCCGCGGAAATGGCCCCCCCCCCCGTGGCCCCCGAACACCGAAAAAGCCCGCCGATGCGGCGGGCTCTGAATCCCTCAAGTTCTTGATTGGCGGAGAGGCAGGGATTCGAACCCTGGGTGAGGGTTTAAGCCCCCACAACGGTTTAGCAAACCGTCCTCTTAAGCCACTCGAGCACCTCTCCGCGCTGCGCTTCGACGACGCGCGGACCGGGTGGCTTGCCGGCGCCGCGCGCTCCGCCGTCCCCGCGGGGCCGGATCTCTCCGGGACGGGAACGCGAAAGCCGGTGGATTATGCCGCGCCGCCGTCGTCGCCGCCAGCGGCCGGGGACGCGCGGGCGCGGCGCCCGCTCCGCCCGCTCGCGGGCCGTCCCCTTTGTCTCGGCCCGCGGGCCCGGCGGCCCGGACGGCGTTGACGCTCGGGCGAGGACGGCGCGAGACTCCGATCCGCGGCGCGGGCGTCGTCGGCGGAGGGCGGGGGATGCGGTCGTCGCCGGGGGGGGTGATGAAGGGCACGGCGAACGGACGGGCGACGCGGCGCGGCTCGGGCGGATCGGCGGGGCGCGGGCCGATCGACGCGGCGGCGGCCGCTTCGTCGTCGCCGCTCCGCGACGGACGTCGCGTCTTCGTGCCGACTCGGACCGCCATTCGCCCTGTGCACGG